>JAGLHT010000099.1 GCA_023143455.1 Desulfobacterales bacterium | reverse complement strand
TTTTTTACATTAATTTCTTTAAATGAAATAAGACCGTAGGGGCGGTATATCATTACAAAAATCAGTATTAATGGAATGATAATCCACTTAAAGAGCCCAAGTGGTCTTAATGCTTCTCCGAGAACGCTAATGCTTACAGCTCCGACAATAGATCCTATTATGGAGTTTAAGCCTCCGAAATAGACCATGGCAAGGATTTCAGCAAGTCTTTGGATGCTGAATGTGCCGGGATTGATAAATCTAAGTACATGGGCAAACAGGCCGCCTGCTACACCTGCCCAGAAAGCACCGAACATAAATGCAATTATTTTTGTTTTTTTTGTTTTTACAGTCATGGATTCTGCAGCAGCTTCATCATCACGAACTGCGTTTAGGGCTTTTCCCATAATTGAATTTACAAAATTATGGACAACCCAAATAGTTATTATTGTCCAGCAAAAGATCACGGGCAAACTCGCATAATCCGGTTGGCTACTCATGCCTCTTGCTCCGCCAATAAAGTCCATATTCTCAATGGCACTTTTAACAATAAACATAAATGCAAGAGATATAATGGCAAGATAATCTCCTCTGGTTCTAAAGGATGGAATTGCGACCAGTAAAGAACTGAAGGCAGCAGCAAAACCTCCAATAACCAGAATGAACGGAAAGAGCCATGGACCAAGTTCTGATGGTAGCAAGGCTTGTCCAAACATTTTGTCATTTACAAATAAAACCAAGGTAAGGATCGAAGACACATATGCTCCAACTGCCATGAATCCAGGGTGGGAGCATGAAAATTCTCCCTGGTATCCATTTATAACATTTATACTGATGGTCAGTATAATTGAAATCATTGTAAGTTTTAAAACAAGAACTCTGTAATCATTGATTCCTGCCCATAAATGCATTATTCCGTAAAAAAGCACAAGATGGATTATTGTTGAAAGCCAGATAGGTGTTGTTTCAAGAGTCCTGGCTATTTTGTTTGTAAATGGTGCAGTTGATTTAGCTATAAGTAAAATAGGGATTATGTATACAATGATGTCGTAGGCCAGCACACTGGGTATCATTGTAGGGTCTTTCAGCATAATAAGAGCGCCGAATAGTGCTGGTATTTTATCAAGTCTTAATACTAAAGATATATAATCATACCCGAAAAAGTATTCGATTAGCACAGCTGTCAAAATACCCAACAGCCATCCAAACATCGGGATCATTGAAAACTTATTTTTGAATTTTCTTGCTATTTCCATGAAACTTTCCTGTATTTATCTATTGTTCAAGTTAAAGTCTAAGTTTTGTACTGTATTCCATTCCAAAAAATCCTCTTGGTCTGTAGGTAAGAATTAATAGGATTATAGAATAAGCAATTAAATCTCTGAAAGTAGACGGAAAGATCATGGCAACAAAGATTTCTATAAAACCTAAAAGATAACCTGCCATGGCAGCACCTTTTATGGAACCACGACCTCCAAGAATGGCTGCAACAAAAGCTTTCCACCCGATGAGAACACCCATATAGGGGTCTAGTATCGGGTACGCCTGACCATAGAGAATACCTGCCACAGAGGCAAGACCTGCTCCTATTGCAAATGTTAAAGGCGCAATTATATTAATTGAAACACCCATTAAAGGAACAGCAAGGAAATCAAAGGACATTGCTCTCATTGCCATGCCCCATTTTGTTTTTTGGATCAACCAATGGAGAGCAAGCATTAAAAGAAGAGAAATTACAATTACCATGACCTTAACGTTGGTAAAATATACTCCGCCGAAATTATAGACTGTAGATTCCATTAATGGTGGGAAGCTCAGTCTTTTAGCACCTAGAAAGATAAGGATACCAGTTTCAAAGATAATACCAATCATTAAACCAGTAATAGCTGCTGAGGCTCGGGGAGCCTGTCTTAAAGGTCTGTACCCTACAACTTCTACAAAGACTCCAACCCAGGACGCTAAGAACATGGTAATAATAACAACAGCAGCAAATATTACCCAGGTCGGCAGCATAGCAGAAAAAACTGCAATAAAAAATGTTGCAATGGCAAACCCGATATATGTCCCGATCATGAAAATATCACCATGGGCAAAGTTAAAAACCATTAAAACACCGTAAACCATTGAATATCCTATAGATATTACAGCGTAGAAACTTCCCCACTGGAGTGCATTTATCAGGTTTTGTAGAAAATATTCCATTCACCAACTCCTGTGTATCATTTTATACAAAATGATTGCTGAGCTTTGAAATTATCAAAACTCAGCAATCATTGATCAAAAACAGTCTAAATTATTTAATCAAATTTTCCTTAAATATTTATGGACAAACTGATTTGTAAAATTCATACTCGCCTTTATCATTAATTTTAACGATAACAGCACATTTGATTGGATCACCTTCTTCAGTAAAAGTCATGTTTCCGGTAATCCCAGCAAAATCTTTAACTTTTGCTAATGAATCACGAACAGCAGTTCTGTCAGTTTCAATCTTTCCTGTGATCGCGCTTACATTTTCAATTGCTTGTTGAGCAAGTCGAAGAGCATCCCATGTAAGGGCAGCAACGTCATCTGGAATATAACCATGGGCTGTGTTGTAGCGGTCTATAAATTCTTTTGTAGCACCTTTTGCTCCGGCAGCTGCATAATGTGAGGAAAAGAATAGTCCGTAACATGGTTCTCCACAAAGCTCTACAGTTTCAGCAGATCCCCATGAGTCACTACCAACAATAGGACCTGTCCAACCAAGATCTTTTGCTTGTTTAACAATTAAAGGGACTTCATTATAGTACTGAGGGGTGAAAAGAACCTCAGCCCCGGATCTTATTATCTTTGTAAGTTGAGAACTAAAGTCAGTATCTTTAGTTGTAAAACTTTCATAAGCAACTACAGAACCAGCTCCATTTTTCTTTTCCCATGCTGCTTTAAAAACTTCAGCAAGACCTTTAGGATAATCAGATGCAACATCATAAAGAACCGCAGCTTTTGTAAAACCGAATTCTTCCGTGATAAAATTTGCAACAACAGGACCCTGGAAAGGATCAAGGAAACAACCGCGGAATACATAGGGGCGATCAAGTGTTGTTGCAGGGTTTGTTGACCATGGGCTGATCATGACTGTTTTATAATTGTTGGCAACTTCACCTGCTGGGACTGCCTGGGCAGAAGATTGAGGTCCGACAATTACAAGAACATCATCCTGAGTAATCATTTTAGTATTGGCTTTAACAGCAGAATCAGATTTTGACTCATTATCTTCAATAACAAGCTCAACCTTATACTTTTTTCCACCGACTTCAATACCGCCTGCTTTTTCAATGTCTTCAAGCCACATTTGAGCAGCGTATTTAGAACCTTCTCCAACTTTAGGGATGTCTCCTGTAAGTGGTGCATTAATTCCAACTTTAATTACAGTTTCTCTTTCTTTGTCACCACATCCACTAAATGCAAATGCAATAACAAAAGCTACTGCTAATAGAAAAGCAATTTTTCGCATATTACCCCCTTAAAATAATTTTAGTTTTTAACAATATCTCAAAATATTCTTATTCGAATTGAAAGATATGTTAATTTTAATCCTAATTTTTTTTGGTATACTAATAATTAGGCAATGTCAATTACTACTTTACTAATATTTTGTTTTTAAACCACAAACACAGTAATACAATTTATTTAGTTGTTCAACAACTTTTTATTAATAATGCCGGTTCCAAATTTTGCTTGCCACATGTGTGATAAACAAGGGGGAGGATTTATGCCACCAAAAAAGAAGATTACAAAAGAAAAAATAGTATCTGCCCTGGAATCTATGGGAGATATTGTAATTGGATGGGAAATAACCAAGCATACTTTTTATTAGGTTTATTCAAGAGAAAAGGTTGATGCAAAGGTATGAGAATTTGAGGAGTATAAAAAAAACCTGGTTTTAGAATAGGTTTTCAATAATTAAAGCACAGGCTTTTGATATATTTTTTGAGGCAAGAGAAGTATTCCATTTTTTTTTATCTCTTTCACCAACGTAATTTGAACCAGAGCGAATTTCAAGAAACAGAACTTTATATAAGGATGCAACATGAGCTAATGCAGCACCTTCCATTGCCTCCATCAGAGGTGAAAAAGCTTTATATAAATGTGTAGTTGTTTTTTGTGTTGATGTTATGGTGGAGACGGTAATAACAAGACCTTTAGAGATGGAGCATTCTTTTGCAAGATTGCTTTTCGTAAGAATTTGATAGGCTTGATCTGTATACTTTTTGCTAAAATAATAAATCCCTGATTTTGTTGAAGGTGTTTTATCAATCAATTCAAAGGGAAGATCATCTGGAGTTATATTGTTTGAAGAGGATTCAACACCTGTGTGGATATACCTTTCTTCTGTTGCAATAACAATGTCACCTGTCAGGAGATTGGATTCTTTAAAAATACCGGCATAGCCTGCCTGTATTATAATTTTTGGTCTATTTTTTTCCAGAACAATTGTAAGGGCGTGGGCAGCATTTATGATTGACGGACCTGTTATTAAAAGATCATAACAAGTTTTGTTTAATTTAGCAGAAACTATGGTTTTGTTTGAAGCAGAGGTGGTTTCAGACTTTATTTCAGATATTTTTAGTAATTCAGATATTTCTTTTTTTGTGGCTGATATAAGAAGGATATCACTTTTCATGCAGGTTTCCCACAATTGCATTTAAAGCAAGCATGTAGCCAATTGAACCAAGCCCTGTTATCTGTCCTGTAACAATATCTGATATCATTGATTTGTGCCTGAACTCTTCACGTTTATATATATTTGAAAGATGGACCTCAATGATGGGGATGTCAAGCAGCAAAAGTGCATCTCTTATTGCAACACTTGTATGTGTGAAAGCTGCAGGATTAATAATTAATCCATTGCTTTTCTGTTGAAAAATATCATGAATTTTTTCAACAATTTCACTCTCATGATTAGATTGGAATGTTTCAAGCGCAATCTTGAGGGTTTTTGCCTTGTTTTTTAAATCAGTATCAATATCATCAAGGGTTTTCCCACCATAAATTTCAGGTTCTCTTTTGCCAAGCATGTTAAGGTTGGGTCCATGAATAACATGGAC
>JAGLHT010000098.1 GCA_023143455.1 Desulfobacterales bacterium | reverse complement strand
GGCGGTATTAACAATTATTATTAAACATTTTTAGTTAATATCACTAATACCTCATTCAATATCAAAGAAAAATATAGTTGTAAACAAAACTTAGATTCAAGTTTATTAATTAGTCGATTCTGAAAATGTGCCTTTTTATTAAAAAACAATAAGTTTTTAAATTTCTGATATTTTAAAAAAATTTACGAGTAGTATACTTTGGCTTGAGCTTCTGGCTGGTTGTATCTTCATGGACGTTTCGGACAAAAAGGATTAGAATTTTGATTTGTCAGGCGTGAAGAGTCGCTGGTTTCCGGCGACTTAGCCTGATGAATCAAAATTCCCTTTTTGCTCCGTGTCCATGAAGATATAACCAGCCTGAAGCGGCAAATTGATGTATTTCAACTTTCAGTTTGCTTAAAAAAATTAGGCACTGGCTGTGAATATTGCTCTCACAGGCGCTGGATATCCTTCGATTGTCTTATTGTGATCTTTTGGATCAAAAAAATTTATAAGAGATTCTGTTTGAATCCAGTCAGTTTGTCTTTGCTCTTCAATAGTTGTTTTTGTGACATCTATACATTTGATATCAGAAAAACCTGCTCGCTCAAGCCAGGATTGCATACATTTAAGATCTGGTATAAAAAAAACATTTCTCATTTTTGCGTATCGTGATTCAGGGAAAAGACATAAACCTTCCTTTGATTCAAGAACAAGGTTTTCAACAATAAGATTTCCACCTTTTCTCATAAGCTTGTGTACTCCCTGCAACATCTCAACCGGTGATTTCCTGTGATATAAAACCCCCATACAGAAAACTATATCAAAATAATCATTCATAACAGGGAATTCTTCAAACTTGATGGGAAGACAAAAAACATTTTCAAGATTTAAATATTTCTGTAAAGCAAGATACTGGTAGTAAAATGAATGCTGGGGCTCAACTCCCAGCACCATTAGAGGATTTTCAACGGCAAGCTTAAACATGTAATACCCATTGCTTGAACCAATATCTAAAATTCTTTTGTCCTTAATATCTCCAAGATGATCTTTAATGCGGTCCCACTTCATCCATGACTGCCACTCTGTATTAATATCAATTCCAAAAAGATTAAAGGGACCCTTTCTCCAAGGACAAAGTTCATGAAGAGTTTTTTTTATTTCATCGGGATCTCTATTATTTAGATCAGATTCTTTACCAATTTCTATCTTTTCATTATTCAAATTAATGAATGAAGGCTTTATTTTAGGAAGGTTTTTAAGCGCTTCATTAAAAAAATAAGCATTACCTTTGGGGTTATCAAAAAAAATTCTTTCTTGATTTATAAGGCTTTCAAGTTCATCAAGCCAATGATCTATTTTTAATTGCTTATGTTTAACAAGTAATTTTTCCATATATTCCTTTAATCTTTATATGCAATCATAGAGGCAAAGTTAAACCACTTAAGGAAAATGTCAAAATTATTAAATCCTGCCTGTTTAATTCGCTTTTCATGATCTGCAATCGACTCTGGTATGAGCACTTTTTCCAAAGCATCTCTTTTCTGGCTTATCTCAAGCTCGGAATAACCGTTTTCCAACTTAAATTCCTTATAAAAATCCTCGTAAAGGCTTTTGAAAACCATATCATCCTGAGCAATCTTCTCAGTAAGCAAAAGGACACCTCCCTTGACAAGACCCCTATAAATATTTCTTATAAGCTCTGCTCTTTTTTCTAGGTCAAGAAATTGCATTGTTAGATTAATAACTACAACTGAAGCATCGGATATTTTAATATTTTCTATATTATCACAAATCAAATCAACAGATTCATTTTGAGCTTCTGCAAGTTTTGCTCTGTATTTTTCAATCATGGGAGGTGATGAGTCAATGGCAATCATGGAAAAAAAATTTTCCTTAAATTTATTTAAAATCATCACTCCGAGATTTCCATTTGAACAACCCAAGTCATAAATAATAGTCGCTTGCTTATAAAACCTTTTTACAAGCATTGCCTGGCATTTTATACTTTCCTGGTACAAAGGGACAGATCTGGTAAGCATATCACTAAAAACATTGGCGACTTTTTTATCAAATTCAAATGGTGAAATCTTCTTCCTTGGTCGGGCAAATATTCTATCTTTATTCATTGTAAACAACCGCCTTCTTTTATATTTGCTTTTTATTTTAACACACCGTATAATACTATCTAAAATAAAGATTCTTTGCAAACTTTGAGTCAATTTTCTATGGTCTTTTACTTGTTTGCATTTACTTGCATTTATCTGCACTTTTAGAGAGGGGGGACATCATGGAAATTGTAGGTATTGATGTCGGCTTTGGTTTTACAAAAGCATATAATGGCAAAAATCAGGTTATTATCAAATCCATTATAGGAGATGCTGCTGACATTCAATTTCACTCATCAATAGGTGATAATTCTTCTGCATCAAATCTACATATAACCCTGGATGACAAAAGCTATTTTCTAGGTGATTATGCCGAACTCCAATCAAATATTCGCGATTATACTCTGGATCAGGACAAGCTAATTTCAGATTTTGTAAAAATACTTGCTGTTTCAGCCGCAGGAATCTGCTGTGATTGCATAGAACCTTTACATGTTGTTTCAGGTCTCCCAGTAGGTTTCTTACGAAGAGACACGAAAAAATTTAAAGACGTGCTGTTAGGTGACCATAAAATAATTTTTCACAATAGAGGTGAAAAAGACGTTACAAAAACTATTTCCATTGCTGCAGTTCATATAATCCCTCAACCCATTGGGAGTGTTTTTAATCTTATATTCAATGATGCAGGTAAAATTGTTAACAAAGAGCTTTCCATGCAAAAACTTGGAGTCATGGATATTGGTTTTAAAACAACAGATTTCAGTATATTTGACCGACTCCAATATATTGAGAGAGGGTCTTCAACATTGGATGTGGGAATATCGAAATGTTTTACTGTTATTTCAAATAAGCTAAAACAGGAAAGCAATATCAACCTGGAGCTCTACCGTATGTTTAAATTTATTGATTCAGGTTCAATAAAAATTAAAGGGAAAGAATATAATATAACCAACCTTAAAAAAAGAGTTTACAAACATTTTTCTTCTGCTATTACTTCAGACCTAACTCGCTTGTGGGCAGATGACTGGGATTTGGATACAATTCTTCTTTCCGGTGGTGGAAGCCTTGAGCTTGCCGAATATTTACTACCTAATATTGAAGGCGAAATTATTCCTATCTCAAAAAGCATTGATGCAAGATTAAATAATGTTTACGGGTATCTTAAATTCGGCAGATATAAATGGGGATATAAAGGTCCCCAATCACCAGTTTCTTCAAAAAAAAAAACTGACCGCGCCAAAATAAATGAAGATGATAAGGATGATTTTGAAAATACCGAGGGTGAAGATACTAAACCTGCCAAGACCTCAAGAGGGCTACCGTGGTTAAAGAAAAAACAGGTGTAAATGCTTCAAATTATTAGATACCAACAATCTATAATAAAATCGAGCTGTAATTAAATTGATCCAAAATAAAATCAAAACCATACTCAAAAACCTGACTTGCGACTCCATATCAATTGAAAAAGCGGAAAAGCTCCTGGGGAATCTTTATTTTGAAGATATTGATTACGCCCATATAGATCACCACAGATCTATTAGAAAAGGTTTTCCTGAAGTTATTTTTGGCCAAGGAAAAAGTAGCGAACAAATTATAGGCATTATGGAAAAGATGATGGGCAAGGATAGTATCATCCTTGCTACACGTGTAAACAAAGACAAAGCAGAAGATATAAAAAAAAATTTCAGCGGTGTTGAATATTATGAAGATGCAAGGCTCCTATTATTAAAACAAAAAGAGCCCGACATTACAGGACATGGCGAAGTACTTGTAATATCTGCCGGCACATCTGATATCCCTGTTGCAAAAGAAGCTTTTCTTACAGCAAAAGCAATGGGAAATAAAACACAATCAATATATGACGTGGGTGTCGCAGGCATTCACAGACTTTTTGCCCACAAAGACTTAATAGAAAATGCTAGTGTTATTATTGTTGTTGCAGGCATGGAAGGAGCTCTTCCAAGTGTTGTGGCAGGATTAATAAAATCTCCGGTTATTGCTGTTCCAACAAGTGTAGGATATGGCACTAGTTTTGGTGGCCTGACAGCTCTTTTTGGTATGCTCAATTCCTGTAGCTCAAATGTTTCAGTTGTGAATATTGATAACGGATTTGGGGCAGGCTACATGGCATCGGCAATAAATCACACTGGGCTTTGATCCTACTTGATTGCAAGTTTAATAATAAATGTTGATCCTTTTCCAAAAACTGACTCAATAGTCATTTCACCTTTGTAATTTTCCACAACTATAAAATATGATACTGAAAGGCCTAATCCCGTCCCCTTGTCAGGCCCTTTTGTTGTAAAAAGGATCAAAAGCCTTTTTTGCAACGTCATCTCGATCATTCCTGGACCATTATCTTTTATAATAATACATACCTTTTCTCTGTCCACAATGGAAATATAAAAATTGGTAAAGATAACAAATTTTTAATGGTTTATTCTGTTTTATTTAACCCAATAAACAGACAATCAAATCTTATAGAATAAATAAAAATAATATTCTACTTGACATTGCCCCAGATTCGGGTATATCTGTGAGAATACATTAACAAAAGGTTTAAAAAATGCTACAAAGTTCAATTAACATCCTGCTAGTCCTGATAATTATCGTGGAGGTCCTAAGAACCTCCATTGATCGGGGCACCTAGTGGCATAAGACCTTAACTAATCTTCAAAAGCCGTTATCAGCCCCAAAAGGACAGATAACGGTTTTTTTTATTTTTGGGAGAAAACAAATGAGAAGTGACATTGCAAAAAAAGGAACTAACAGGGCACCACACAGAAGCTTGATGAAGGCTATCGGCTTTACTGACAAAGAAATCAGGCAACCTTTAATTGGAATTGCTAACTCTGCAAACGAACTAATTCCGGGACATATGCACTTAGACAGAATAGTCGATGCAGTAAAAGCAGGGGTACATATGGGCGGCGGAACTCCAATGGCTTTTTCCACAATTGGAATATGTGATGGGATTGCCATGAATCATAGAGGAATGCATTATTCCCTTGCAAGTCGTGAGCTTATTGCAGATTCAATTGAAGTTGTTGCAACGGCACATCCATTTGATGCGATTGTAATGGTTCCAAACTGTGATAAAATAGTACCTGGCATGCTTATGGCTGCAGCACGCCTTAATATTCCAACCATTTTTATAAGTGGTGGTCCCATGCTTGCAGGAATCCATCCTGATGATCATAATAAAAAAATTGATCTTGTAAGTGTATTTGAAGCAGTAGGAGCTGTAAATTCAGGCAAACTTTCAGAAGAAAAACTAAAAGCAATTGAAAATGCTGCCTGTCCAACATGTGGTTCATGTGCAGGCATGTTTACAGCAAATTCAATGAACTGCCTTACAGAAGCTATTGGCATGGCCCTTCCAGGCAATGGTACAATCCCCGCTCCATTCTCACAAAGGATCAGGCTTGCAAAACAAGCTGGCATGCAAATCATGGATCTTTTTATTAAGGATATCACTCCAGATAAAATAATGACTTCTGATGCGTTCAGAAATGCATTAGCCGTTGATATGGCTCTTGGTTGTTCCACAAACACTGTTCTTCATCTTAAAGCT
>JAGLHT010000097.1 GCA_023143455.1 Desulfobacterales bacterium | reverse complement strand
GACATGAATATAAAGAAACAATTGAAACTGGTTTAAAGGCTGCTGCAAGGGGCGGTTTTACAACAGTCTGTTCCATGCCTAATACAAATCCTGTAAATGATAATTCCCAGGTGACTAGCTTTATAAAAAATCAGGGTGAAAAAGCCGGATATGCAAGAGTATTGCCAGTTGGTGCAATCAGTCAGGGACTAAAGGGCATAGCACTTGCTGAATTCGGAGATATGAAAAAAGCTGGAATCTGTGCTGTAACCGATGATGGGCAACCAGTTGAGAATCCAAATCTCATGAGAAAAGCTCTTGAATATGCAAAAGGACTTAACCTTCCGGTTTTATCCCATGCAGAAGACCTGAGGCTTGCAGATAATGGTTTTATGAATGAAGGGCGAGTCGCAACCCAGCTTGGCATCAAAGGTATCCCAAATGCTTCTGAAAGTGTTGCTGTGAAAAGAGATATAGATCTTGCACGTGTTACAGGTGCAAAACTCCATATTTGTCATGTCAGCACAAAAGAATCTGTTGATGCCATAAGGCAGGCAAAAGAGGATGGCGTTAATATTACCTGTGAGACAGCCCCTCATTATTTTCTGCTTACTGATGAAGCAGTCAGGGGCTATAATACCTTTGCCAAAATGAACCCCCCCTTAAGATCAGAACAAGACAGACAGGCAATAGTCAACGGCATTGCTGATGGTACAATTGATGTGATTGCAACAGATCATGCACCACATTCTGAAGTTGAAAAAGATCTTGAGTTTGATAAGGCAGCTTTTGGTATTATCGGACTTGAAACCTCTCTATCTCTTTCTTTAAAGCTTGTACATGATAAAATAATTACAATTGAAGAGTTGATTGAAAAAATGTGCAAAATGCCAGCGTCAATTCTCGGTATTAAAGCCAACATTGAAAAAGGCTCCCCAGCAGATATTACAATTATTGATCCTGAAAAAGAATTTGAAATAAACCCCTTAACTTTTTTTTCCAAGAGTAAAAATACCCCGTTTAAGGGATATAAAGTTAAAGGTGATACATATCTTACAATGGTCCAAGGGAATATCGTTTATGAAAAGTGAAAACATTAAATTACTTATTGTAGATGATGAAAGAAGCATGGTTGGATTTTTAGATGTGCTTTTAACTGGCGAAGGATATAATGTCTCGACTGCCCGTAATGGAAAACAAGCCTTGCAATTGATTAAAAAAAGAGATTATGACCTTGTTTTATGTGATATGAGGCTTGGCGACATTAATGGTATTGAAGTATTAAAAGCTGCAAAAGAAAAAAACCCGGCAACAATTGTTATAATGATATCAGCTTATTCCTCAACTGAAAATGCAGTCGAAGCTATGAATGTAGGAGCATATGATTTTGTTCCAAAACCTTTTGATAATGATGAATTAAGACAGACTATCAAAAGAGCGATTGAATTGAAAACGCCTGAACATGAAAAAGAGAGACTTTCATCTGAGTTGGCAGAAAATATTCATTTTAATAAGATTATAGGCAAATCTCCTGGCATGCTTTTAATTTTTGAAAAAATTGTCCAGATTGCTGATACTCAAACCAATGTTCTTATAACAGGTGAGAGTGGGACAGGAAAAGAATTAATCGCAAAAGCTATTCATGATCAAAGCAATAGAGCAGACAAGCCGTTTGTTGTTGTAAATTGTGGTGGAATTCCTGATAATTTAATGGAGAGTGAATTTTTTGGTCATGTAAAGGGCGCCTTTACAGGGGCTATTACTAATAAAATAGGTCTGTTTGAAGCAGCAGATAAAGGGACAATATTTTTAGATGAAATTGGAGAGCTTTCCCCTTTGCTTCAGGTTAAATTATTGCGAGCAGTTCAAGAAACTGTAGTAAAGCCTGTAGGAAGTGTTGAAGAGATACCAGTGGATATAAGAATAATATCTGCGTCAAACAAAAAACTTGATCAGGAAGTCATTAATGGAAATTTTCGTGAAGATCTTTTTTTCAGACTCAATGTTATTCCCATAAAAGTTCCACCATTAAGAGAGAGAAAAGGTGATATCAGATTGCTTGCCAGGCATTTTGTAGAAAAATACTCCAAAAAAATGAATAAAAACATAATCAAACTTTCATCATATGCCCTTGATTTTTTAAGAAATTATGATTTTCCCGGTAATGTGCGAGAACTTGAAAATCTAATTGAAAGAAGTGTTGCATTCTCCTCCACAAATATAATTCTCCCTGAAAGCCTTACCCTTTCCCTGAACAATAAACGCAGATGGATCGAAGGAGTGGGAGACCAAAGGTTTGATACCGAAGACGTAGAACAAGGAGTTGATTTAGATGAAATACTTTCCAAAATTGAATACGCCTATCTAACAAAAGCCATGAAAATATCTGGTGGCAATAAAAACAAAGCAGCAGATCTCTTAGGCCTAAGCCAGAGGTCGATGCGCTATCGAATTAGTAAACAGGAGGGAGAAGAATTATCATAAATGGTTTTATTTAATATCCCGCCGGTTGAATATAAAAATGGCAATTAAAAGTACTACTATTGTATAAGATATAGCATAAATGATTGAAAAAAATAATTTTTCATAAGATATGGCAAGGTTATGGACCACTTCAGGCTTAAAATTCAAGGCTTCCAGGTTTGGTAAAAAATAAAATAAAAAAATGGATAGTTTTTGAAATATAACATTGTCGGTTCCTTGCGCAAGCATTTTCAAATCGCTTGTAAAGTGTCCAATTACAAATATGCTTAAAGTAAACATACCGCTTAAAAAAGAAGATGAGAATGAAGAAAAAAGAAATGAAAATGCAAGAATCAGCATTAGTTCGAAAAAAATCGGAACAATTGCAAAAAAAAGTTTAAGTGGTATCTCCGGGACATAATAAAAACTGAGCAAAAAAACAATTAAGGACATCACAACCACTTCAACTGAAATTGTTAAACCAAGACCGAGATATTTCCCAATTAAAAACTGCCACCTATGAATTGGTTTTGAAAGAATTGTATAGATAGTCCGTTTGTCCATTTCTTTATAAAGCATACCAATACCAACAAAAATTGCGATTAATGTACCTGCAATTGAAATGGAGCCAAGACCAAAATCATGTATAATTTTAATTGGCTTGGTTAAAGTAAGATTACCCAGTATCATTGAAAGAGCAATTAAGATTAATGCGAAAAAAAGAAGGCTGTAAAATACCCTGTCTCTAATAGTTTCACGAAAAGTGTTTTGGGCAATAGAAAAAATTTTTCCCATTTATTGATCCTTTTTCAATGTAGTTGCAATATATATTTCTTCAAGACTTATCCTTAAGGG
Organism: Desulfobacterales bacterium; assembly: GCA_023143455.1. Lineage (GTDB taxonomy): Bacteria > Desulfobacterota > Desulfobacteria > Desulfobacterales > Desulfobacteraceae > JAIOSM01. The sequence goes on along the minus strand of JAGLHT010000097.1, from coordinate 2,764 downwards.
AACAAAAGATAATAATTCTGCGCCTTGTTTTTGAATGATATTTAATATTTCAAAAGCGATTTTTTTATCAATAGCTTTTAGAAGAAAAATGTCTTTAGCAGATAATTGTTTAAGAATAAAATTTTCATTTTTAGAATTGATTGATTCAATAGTGTCAGCATTGCCTTTAAATGTAATTTCCCAACCATTGCTGTCTCTGTCCATGATATCATCAACTGTAATGATTTTTTTAAGTACTCCATTTGAAAGAATGCTGGCACGGTCACAAATCATTTCTACATCAGAAATAATATGTGATGAAAAAAGTACAGTTTTCCCCTGATCCTTGCAACTTAAGATAATATTTCTCATATCTTTCCTGCCCATAGGGTCAAGACCTGACATGGGTTCATCAAGAATTAACAATTTTGGATCATGAACCAGAGCCTGTGCAATACCAAGTCTTTGGAGCATGCCACGGGAATATTTCCTAAGCTGTATATCTTTTGCATGTTGGAGATTAACCAGATCAAGCATTTCATTTATACGCTCTTTTTTTATATTTGATTTCATATCAAACATACTGGCAGTAAAATTTAAAGATTCCTGACCAGTAAGATATGAATAAAAATACGGATTTTCTGGCAAATAACCAATATTTGCCCTGGTCTTGACATCCTGAAATGATACTCCCCAAAATTTTATATCGCCTGTATCAGGAAAAATTAATCCGAGCATTAATTTAAAAGTAGTTGTTTTTCCTGTTCCATTAGCGCCAAGATATCCAAAGATTTCATTTTCTTTAATTGTTAGAGATAAATTATTTAATGCCTGGAAACGTTTTTTAAGACCAGTTTTAAATGATTTGGAAAGATTTTGAATTTCTACTGCATTTTTTATACTCACAATATATCATCCCTAAATTAATTTTTTTTATCAATATGCACTTCTAACTGATCAGGCATAACCGTACTTTTAATTGAATAATCTTTATCTGATATATAATATCCTTTCCCCATTGGATCGTCCGGGATAGAGGTAATAATACCCTCAGAAATCAATAGGTCAAGTTTATCAGGATATTTATGAAAAATACTATTATATTTATTTTTTGCGTTTTCAAGGAACTTAATATTGCGAAGGCTGATTAATTCATTTAATCTTGTTTTTAATTGTATTTTTTGTTCATTGTTTTTTGAGCTTTCAATCATTTCTATTAAAAAAGGAATGGCAATTTCAGAAGAATCTGTATTAGCATATAAGCGGGCGGTAAGCAATGGAAGATATGTAGGGCTCCCCTGACACTCTGATGCGATCTGCAAATATTGGGCAGCAGTTTTATAATCATTTTTATAATACATATAATTAAAAGCTATGTAAAAAGGAAAATACCAATAGCGCCAATGAGTTTTAGGAACATTCTCCATCCCTTTTTTTAAGATTGCAATACTATTATCCACCTCATTCATTTCTGTGGAAAGAATAACACCTCCAAATTCATAAGGATATTGAAAAAAAGGATCTAATGTTGTTGTAGCAGTAATAATATTATTCAACCATTTGTAATCATGGTCGTTTTTGGAATGTCCTCCGTAATACCCGATAGTTTTAATCCAAAATAAATCTGCAAGCATTTCATCGTATGAAAGAGCAGCTCCTTTAAGGAATTTTCCAGAAGGAAGATAAAGCATATCTTCGATTAGATTAGATGGAAATTTTTTTTCAAGATGATGAGAGGTCGATAAAATAGTGAAAATAAGAAAACAAAGGGCTGTGAATATCATGCAGCAATTTAAAATTTTTTTTTTCATAAAGTAAACAACACTACAGTATATGAATAAAAGCGACCAAGAAGTAATTTCAAGGCCGCTTTTTTAAAAACAATTATTATATTGTCAAATACTATTGTTAGTATAGTCCAGGAGCAAGATCGACGATGGCTGTAGTTTCTTCAGTTTGACACCATCCGGCAGCTGCTAGGTCACCATCAAGGTCACCCATGGCATTGATTTGTATTTGAATAGTACCGTTAACATTTGGTGTGCCGGCAGCAAGAGCTGCATTTGCTCCCGAAGCTGTTAAGGCGGGTCCTGGTTGAGCAGCCACAGCCGCAGCCAATACACCATATCGATAGTAAACATTACCGGCAGGAGCAAAACCAACAGCATCAAAACCTACACCGGCAGTAATAACCCAGGCAACTTTAGTTGATAAGGCATTACCTCCAGGATTACTGGCGGCACCAAGAAACACATCATTTTCAGCACAAAAAGCCACTTGGGCGGTTCTAATAGCGCCTATATTAGTTTTTGCCTCAGCAGTTTTTGATTTCAGTTGATACCTTAAGAAATTTGGTATCGCAATAGCTGCGAGGATACCAATGATAGCAATAACTATCATTAGTTCGATTAATGTAAAACCTTTTTTATTACCTTTTAATTTTTTAAGCATTTTCACCTCCTAAATTAATTATGATTTAAAAAATAAGTTCTTATGAAACATTTAACTTGTACTTTGAGCATTGCAAAGCATGTGCCAAATTTTAAATTTTTAAGAATTATGTTGAAAGTGTTATTAAACATGCCTTTTAATATAACCATGTTTAATTTTAGTCAATGATTTCTTTGATAAAACATTACAAAATTTAGTTAAACATTACAAAATTTGGTAATATATTTAAGGAGAGGGTGATTAATTTAGGTCGGCAGGCTGTTACGGAACCATAACTATCTGAAATAATATGAAAATACTTCTATTTTCGGTAAATATTCGGTCAAGCACTTCA
>JAGLHT010000096.1 GCA_023143455.1 Desulfobacterales bacterium | reverse complement strand
GAATGGTTTCAACACCCTTTAAAAAACAATTCAAAATTTAAAGAAACCAATTCATCAGAACAATTATCTGTCCTGTCAGTATTCGGGCTCATATAATCTCCCATGGCAATTTTCAGTGTTTTGGTCGGATTTTTTACTGGGGTGATGTTTGCAGCACTACCTTTGTTAGTTGCTAGTTTTGTAAATAATATTAATCATTATAATAGTCTTTGTTTTAGTAATTGGATTTTTTGCAATCAAAAGGCTAAAACATAAAATAATAACATAAGAATAAATATAATAAAAAAGGCATATTGGGAAAGAGTCAAAATTTATTATTCTTACGAATATGCTGTATAAAAAGAATCCAAACCATTATCTCGACTTAATAGGTCTTTTTTAAATATTTATTACATACAGGAATAAAGCTTATTAAGAATACATCAAAAAAGATGCCTTGTTTTCATCAAACCATCACCTTTCTATTTTTTCAGAACTCTTGAAAACCCCACAGAATGGGGCAAAGTCTGATAAAAGTCCATTATGTTAACTAATCACCATTTTTAGCTTGAAACCATTGAGGTTAAAAGAATCTTAGCATTATAACCAATGGTGATGAAAACCTAAATTTGATAAAAAACTCTGGGTTTTTTAGTTTTTTATGCCTGGAAAGACTGAGGTTTTCATTAGTGACTTTTTTAAAGCTTAGTTTAGTCTAAATTCTATACAATCCCTGTCTTCTCTGATATAAATATCTAATTGGAAATGGTAGAAAAATCAATAAAGATTTTTCCATTGTTTAGCGTAATTAGCACAACAATTAAACACAAAGGAGATCAAATGAAAGACGTTTTATTTTTCGATGCAATGCTAACCCCAAAGATTATCACATTTATTTATTGGTTACTATTGCTGGGCGCAGTTATTTTTGGGGTTAGTTCAATGCTTGGGGGTTATGACGGAATAACCTTCGGAAAGCTCCTTAAAGGGCTTGTAATAATACTTGGTGGTGCGTTGGGGGCAAGGATTTACTGTGAGTTGATGATTGTACTTTTTAAAATTCATGAGAACATCAAAAAGCTTGCCGACAAACAGGCATAAAAACAGAATTTAGTTTGACACAAAAAGCTGGCGAAATTTTATCCAACCCGGCTTTTTGTGTAACTGATTCTGATCTTAGATTACCGGGTTCCATTAAACATTTAGTACAAATTCCCCATAAGATATTGGGTAATCAGTTGAAAAAATACATAATTTACGCCTTTGAGTCTTCCAAAAAAAGAAGGATGATTTCATCAAAAATTCTGGAAGGCTGAAAATAATGCTTGTCTATTGATACCAAAGAGGTATTGGAATTCCCGTGGGGAATTCGTCCTATTTGTTTATTCCTACCCATAGTTTTAGAAAAAAAGGTGATTGACCATATAATTATTTGTATTAGCCAAATAAAAAGATTGACATATTTGTATATAATGGTAATATACAAATATGGTGTCAAGCAACGAGCTAAAAAAATTCCAATGGGATCATGGCAACGAACGAAAAAACGCTGAAAAGCACGACGTCTCAAAAGAAGAGGTAGAACAAACGTTTTTCAATCAGCCGTTGCTTTTGCTTGAAGATAAAGCGCACTCACAGGATGAACAAAGATTCCACGCTTTAGGGAAAACTAATAGCAATAAAAAATTGCATATCACATTCACAATGCGTGGCAAATTTATCCGTGTGATTTCGGCCAGGTCAATGAGCAAAAAAGAAAGGGGTTTTTATGAAAAAGCAAATTCCAAAATTTAAAACAGAAGCCGAGGAAAGAGAATTTTGGGAAAAAAATGATTCCAGCGAATACCTTGACTGGGATCAGGCAGAACAAGTTTTTTTTCCCAACTTGAAGCCAACAACCAAAGCTATATCCTTGAGATTACCGGAAATTATGTTGGCTCAAATTAAAACCGAGGCAAACAAACAAGACATACCGTATCAATCCTTGATGAAGATGTGGTTAAGTGAGCGCTTGCCGCATTGCTAAATTTTTTGGGTTTTGGGCAGTTGAGAAAAAAGCCAACAGACCAAACAAAAAACGATCTATTTTTAAGAAAAAAAGATTCTATCTTTTTGTTGAAAACCCCTCCAAACAAGACAATGTCTGATAAAAAATTCATTATGTTAACTAATCACCATTTTTAACCTGAAACCATCTAATTCAAAAGAATCTTAGCATTAAAACCAATGGTACTGAAAACTAAATTTGATAAAAAATCCTGAGTTTTTTAGTTTTTTATGCCTGGAAAGGTTGAGGGTTTCATTAGTGTTGCGTAATTAGCTGTCATGATTGAACGATTTGGAATCTCAAAATGAGCCTGTCAAATCTTCAAATTTTAATCAAGATTAGGAATGGTATCATTGATACTTTGGATATCTTATTACAATTGTCCATGGGATAATTATCATTGAGTTCCGGGAGGACGTATTTTCAACTAAATATTTTATATTTGATAGCGTCGAGCTCACTCACAAGAAGGTGCATCCTCCGCAGTTAAGTTTAGCTGCTGTTTATGCATATTAGTCGGGTCTTTTTCGTCATACTCGCGTATCACTGAAATCAATTCATGACACTTGTGAAACAAAGGAGAAAGAGGGACCCTGCCATTACCTAAATCATCTTCCAAAAATTCTTCACTTCCAATCACTCTTCCGCTTACTACTATATAAAATTTAACATGCCTTGATGATGGGAGTGTAAACTTATTCACATTTTTAAACTCCTTGTAAAAGTAATTACTAAGCTCTAACAACTCTTTACTTGCCTGTGCGCCTTCCTCTCTCTGTCCAGAACCTAGAAAGCCACCACCTGTGCTCGTATATAAACTCGCTGAATGATCAAAAGTAGAGACTACTGTATAAGAGTCTCCTTTAGATGTTGTGGCATCCATTACAAACCCAACTATCTGATCTTTGACAAAACCATATTTCTTTGCAAACTCTGGTTTGTGTAGATCAAATACTAATTGGCGTAAACCCAAGTAAGGGTTATCTTTCTCTTCTTTAGGATCTTTTGACCCACCAAACAATTTTGAAAAAAAACTAGCCATAATAATTAGAAATTCCTTTCGTATAACCTTCTAATCAGCCGTGCGGCTTTTTGCGTCTGTTGTATTAGGTTTGTTCGGCATTTTCTTTCTTTTTTTTTGTAATTTTACAGCTGTCCCAAATACAAGAAGTTCTGCAGATCCTTGCATCACAGCAGAAGTTGTGAACCTAGCGCAGACAATCCCGTTTGCACCTTGTCTTTTTGCATCTTTTATCATTCTATCCAAAGCCTGCTCTCGTGATTCAGCAAGCATTTTTGTGTACTCTGTAATTTCACCACCAATTATAGTTCTTAATCCTGCAAGGATGTCTTTCCCAATTATTCCTAATGGAAATGTCGCAATCATTCCTATAAGCATTGCTATGCCCCAACAAATAGCAACAATTCCAAGTAGAATGTATCCAATATTTTCCATTTGCTATCTCCTTATTATTGCTGAATGCGGTGCTGACCGGCTCCGGGGAGCGTGCAAGCAAACTTTAGTTTGATTGTGCGGTTCACGGTGACCGGTCCAGTTCCTTGTTCTGGTGCGGAGCGCCGGAATAAGGAACTGACGTAGTCAGCACCGCATTCTCGGTGGCGCAGCCACCGAGAACAATTAGTTACGAGGATCTACATATCATTAAATATATCATGATACCTGCCCGCTGTTTACATTAAACTTTCTCAATATTTTGTATCAAAGGAAACTGTTAATGTAAATAACAAAGACTCAAAGATACATAGGTACCAGGGTAATCTTAACGTGCCGATAACCAGCCCGACATGATGTTTTGCCGGACCTGCTTTTATTGGTTTGTTAGGCAACAGAGTTGATTGCTGTTTTTAAATTTACCATTGCATCTTCCTCGCCCAACCCGGCGAGAGCTTGATTAACGATTAACCAACTATCATCCAAACTTTTCTTAATATGAAAATTAAATAAATTATATATTGCATAGTATGCAAGTTCCATATCATCTGAAAACTTTAAATCTTCATCTTGAATAGCCGCAATTGGTTCCTGATATCTGGAGGCTATATCATTATCGTCTTTCCCATTTTTTACCGTTGTTATTGCTTCTTTAGGTAAAGAGTAGTCTATTATTTGTATGGTTCCACAAACAGATTCTTGATAATTTACCAGCTTTCTTTCAGTTACATAGGCTAACCATTTTTCATAAGCCAAGCAGCATAACCAGATATGTACCTGTTTTTGCTTTTCCTTATTTAATGAAAAATATCTTTCTGCTATTGGATGCATTTTAAAGCCTAACAGTGTTGATAGATAGAAAATTTTTTATCTATCACCTATATATCATGGAAGGATTCAATTCAATTATTATTCTAAAATTTTCGGAGGTTTTTAAGGTTTTCAGTATAACTGAAAGTTGTGATTACTTGCATTATGTTGCGAGTTTTAAAAACTCAGCAATTCAAATAGTATCTTTGAGTTTTAAGATATCAAAAAAACTATAGATTCTCTGTGGTTTTTTCTATGCTCTGAAACCCGCATTATTACGTTACAGAAAAACTCTGATTTTCTATTTTCTGTTAAAACAAAAGTAAACCTTTATTTTCTTTGAAAACAAAGAAAAACTATATTTTTCTGGACTTTTGCCTGCTTTAATCGATATTCATCAATCACTTTTCTGTTAATATTCTGTTACGGAAATTTAACGGCAAAGTAACCGGAAAAATAGTGCACAATGTTTATTCAAAATGGGAAGATAGCCAAAAGTTAGAAGAAAAATTTTAAAGCAATTGGTTGGGAGGATATTAAAAATGAGTAAGATTATTGGTTTTGTTCTATGTTTGTTATTATTATCTGCCCCAACAATGGCGGCAAGTCCAGCAGGTGAACAATATATAATGACACTTATTATTTATGGGAAATATTTCAATTAGATATAGATTCAAATTCTACATTAACTTTATAGCCTAGCGCACCAGCATATTTTGAAATAGTTGTTAATGTTGGGTATGAAACTTTCTCTCCACATTCTAACCTGGAAATATTACTTTTTTTAGTACCCATTCTTTTTGCAATTTCAGCTTGTGTTAAGCCCTTGCTCGTCCGCATCTTTATTAACTTTTTTCTAAGCTCATAAATAGGAACCAGAGCATCATACTCCTTTTTAACTTCAGGGTCCATGAGGGCTTTTTCTTTAAACTTTTTAAAAGTTGGTCTATTCATTTTTTATTATCTCCTTTTAGTTCCTTCATTCTTTTTATTGCCAAGTCTAAATCTTTTTTTGGCGTTTTTTGTGTTTTTTTAATAATAGAATGAAGAATTACTATTTCATTCTTTTTAATCGAGCAAAAAAGGGATCTTCCTATTCCTTCCTTCCCTTTTGCTCTTATTTCGAACAGCCCCTTCCCCATGGGTGAGGTATGAGGTTTACCCAAATTTGGACCAAATTCCTCAATCAACTCTGTTATGTGTATAAAATTTGCCAATATTCCGACAGGGAAAGATAAGGTTTGTGTTTCAATATTCTTATTATAAAATGTGATTTCCCAAGTCATATCAACAAATATCAGTCTTTTTATTATTATCTACATCATATGTTATCATTTTTGATAACTTTGTCAACAGTTTTTTAGTTTTCCTTTCTGAAAATCTTTATGTTTCCATCACTGATTTTTATAAAATCTGATTTTCTTTTTTCTTTGAAAACAAAGAAAAAAGACCTTACAAAGAAATTTTGATAATCTCTGCAAAGTCTTTTTTAATGTGGTACCGAAGAGAGGACTTGAACCTCCACACCTTGCGGCACTTGATCCTAAGTCAAGCGTGTCTACCAATTCCACCACTTCGGCACACTGTTTATGCAAATAAAATATTGCTTTCAAACAGTGAATAAAGTATATATAAATGTTCCAAACTTTTGTCAAGTACACCTGTAGCAGAGGCTTGCATAAAAGAATTTAAAGACTATTTTAGGAATACAATGAAAGTAATAGAAAATATAAATGAGTTAACCGAACCTTTAAAAAACAGTGTTATCACCATTGG
>JAGLHT010000095.1 GCA_023143455.1 Desulfobacterales bacterium | reverse complement strand
CCAATCATTTCAACATTATATTTTTCAAGAATACCTGTTTTTGCAGTTCCAATTGCAGTGTTTAAACCTGTTTGCCCACCAAGGGTTGGGAGCAGGGCATCAGGTCTTTCTCTTTCAATTATTTTTACAATAGTTTCTACTGTTATAGGTTCTATATAAACTTTATCAGCAGTTTCAGGGTCTGTCATTATTGTGGCAGGGTTTGAATTAACTAAAATTACTTCATAACCTTCTTCTTTAAGTGCTTTACAGGCTTGGGTTCCTGAATAATCAAATTCACAGCCCTGACTGATTATAATGGGTCCGGCACCAATGATCAGGATTTTTTTTATATCTTCACGTTTTGGCATTTTTTATCATCTCTACAAATTGGTTAAAAAGATATGTTGAGTCATGGGGCCCAGGAGAAGCCTCGGGGTGGTATTGTACTGCAAATGCAGCAAGAGAGTCGTTTTTAAGTCCTTCTAAAGAATCTTCATTTAAGTTAATATGTGTCATGGTGAGCTTGCTTTTTTCAATGGAGTCAATGTTTATTGCAAACCCATGATTTTGTGATGTTATTTCAACTTTATTGGTTTTAAGATTCATTACTGGTTGATTACCGCCCCTATGCCCGAATTTAATTTTATGTGTGGAAGCTCCCATGGCAAGTCCCAGCAATTGCATACCAAGGCAGATTCCAAATACGGGAACAAAACCTAAAATTTCTTTTATAGTTTTTACAGCACAGGTAATGGGCTCAGGGTCACCAGGACCATTTGATAAAAATATTCCATCAGGTTTTAGATTGCGTATGGCATTAGAATCAGTATCAGCAGGAAGCACGAGAACCTCGCATCCAGCTTTTTCAAGGCATCTTATAATATTATATTTAATACCAAAATCAAGAGCAACTACAGAGAATTTTTTCTTTTTGTTACGCCATATTTCAGGAGTTAAAACGCTGTCTTTTGGAATATATGAAGGTTTGGTAGTGTTCCAGAAATAAGGCCTGTCAGTTGTAACCATTTTGACAAGGTCTCTTCCCTGCATGGGCTCAATATTTTTAGTCTTTTTCGAGAGGCTTGCAGGATCAAGATCATCAGTTGAGATAATAGCTCTCATGGCACCGGTTTTTCTGATGTGTAGAGTCAAAGCTCTGGTATCAAGATCTTCAACTCCAAGAACACCTTCTTTTTTAAGGTAATCACCAAGAGTCCCGGTTGATCTATAGTTGCTTGGAAAATCCTGATATTCTTTCACAATAAGAGCTGAGGCTTGAATTTTATCAGATTCAACATCTTCAGGACAAACACCGTAGTTCCCAATCAAAGGATATGTCATTGTTATCATCTGACCATGGTAAGAAGGATCAGTAAGGATTTCCTGATAACCTGTCATGCTGGTGTTAAATACTACTTCTCCACTGACTTCTCCTTTTCCAGTAAAACTTCTGCATGGAAAGGTTCTGCCATCCTCAAGTGCAAGTAAAGCTTTCATCTGCTAATTAATTCCTTATAACATTATTAAACTGATCAAACATAATTTTGTGCCCTTTGAATATCAGGCAGTATTTGGAACAAGGTTCCAGATTCCGCAGGGGCATGCGCCTCCACAAAAACCACATCCAATACATTTTTCTGCATCTGATACATATTCATAATCATTAGTTTCTTCTAACTCATTCCTGAAAATTGCATTTTCCGGACAAATCGAAATACAGATACCACAATCACGACATGTTCCGCAAGAGGCACACTCAGAAGCACATTCTTCTATATTATTGAATTTATTGGTAAAAGGTGAAAAATATTCAAGAGAAATTCTTTTTGAATTTATTTTTTCTTTCTCATCAAACAAATTTTTGTCTTTTATGACATCCTTACCTTGAAATAATGCATGGATGAAGTGAGCACAATTCCTGCCCATGCCAATTGCATCGGTCAAAAGTCCGGGGCTTACAACATCACCAATTGCAAAAATTTTGGGATCTGATGTTGTAAATAGATTATTAACTTTGATAAATTCATTATCTGTTTCTATATTTTTTTCAAGAAAAGACAGATCAGGTTTATCACCAATGGATATAACAACCTTATCTGCCATGATAAGTTCGCCGGTTTTCAGTAAAACTCCATTATCAGTAATTTTTTCTGTGTAACACGGCCATAAAAATTTTGCTCCACAAGCTTTTGCATCTCTTTTTTCATTACCAAAGGCAGCAGGTTTCTGCACATCAATGAGTGTGATCTGTTTTGCTCCAAGTCTGTGAGCTTCAATTGCCACATCACATCCAACATTCCCTGCACCAATAATAACTATTTTATTTAACGGCTTAATTTCATTTGATTTTGCAAGAAAAAGAAAATTTAGAGCAGAATCTGCTTTTTCAATTCCTTCAATGGGCAACATTTTTGATTTTGATAATCCTGATGCAACAACCGTATAATCAAACTTTTTTTTGATTTGTTTCATTTTTGATTTATCAATTTTTTTATTTAGTATGATGTTGGGTATCAGTTTTTTTACTCTTTTAAGCTCATTTTGAAAAATCTTTTTAGAAAATCTTGATTCCGGAATAACGCTTGTGATCTTTCCACCAAGTTCTTTTTCTTCGTCAAAAAGTGTTACATCATGACCCTTGAGTGTAAGCTGCCATGCCACAGATATGCCGGCAGGGCCCGCCCCAATCACTGCAATGGTTTTTCCGCTTTTTTCAAGAGGACTCGGGAGTTTTACATTCTCAGTTGCACGATTGAGTATTTTTATATCAATGGGTGTCATGCCTTCAACATTTCTTGTGCAGGTCGCCATACAAGGGTTAGGGCATAGATAACCACATATAGTTGCAGGAAAAGGAGTATATTCCAATTGTTTTTCTAAAGCTGTGTCAAGTGATTTTGATCTTACAAGGTGCCATCTGTTCTGAACCGGTATGGAAGTCGGACAGGAAGCTTCGCATGGTGCTTTATATTTTTTGTTTTCCCAAATAGGGATAAATCTTCTCATCTTGCCTGATGTAATAATGGGGCAGGGTTCTTCATCAACATTTAAGATGTCTCCAAAGAGGCCACCAGCACCGAGTTCTTTAATCCAGACTTGTGATCGAAAGGATTTTAAGGATTTTTTGGAATCATTATAAAGTTTTTCCTCCTGGCTTTTTGCTTTCATTAAATTCCATTGGGAGCGTTTGCCAAGGGAATCAATAAGTTGATCTTTATTAATTTTTGAGAGAAAGGTTTTAAGATTGATAAAAAGCCAGTCCCACTCATCATCTGATATGGGTACGAGGTTGGCATCGTTTTCACTAAAACCATCGATATCACCCCGGATAAAGGCTTTGCCTGCCACCATTCCAACAAAAGGTCTATATCCAAGAGCATATGAACCATTTTGAGATTCAAAATTACAAATAATTGCAGTGCCCCCTGCCATGAACTCTCCAAAAAAGTCCCCGGCTGACCCTAAAACCCATAATTCAGGCGGGTCAAATCTGGGGTTATGTTTTGTCATGGTCATGCCTCTTGCACCAATGCTGCCTGCAACATAAACCTGTCCCTGGGCGCTTCCATTCATTACTCCATTGGAAGCATGACCGTGGATAATGATTTGTGCTCCGGCATTAAGCCAGCCAACATCATCGGAAGCAGAGCCCATGATTTCAATTTTGGTATTGGCAAATCCTAATGATCCTGTTCTTTGCCCTGAGTGACCTGTTATGCGTATATGGATTTTTTTATCTTTTGCACTCCATAACCTGCCACCAATGCCATGTTGACCAAAGGCTTCAATTTCAAGGTACCTGTGGTCCTTTTTTATTTTATTTTGTATAATTTCTTCAACAACTCTTGAGGAGAGGCGTTTGCCATCTTGTTTGCCAAAAATTTTAGAGTATTTTGGGTTTGATTTTATTTTTGGGTTCATTTTTGTCTCCTAAACCACATATTTGATATTAAGACGTTGAGCTGCCGCAAAATCATTGATCCCCAGCGCATCTGACATACCTATTGGTAATGAGGTTGAACGTCCTAATGGAGCAATTATTTTTTTAAATTCAGTATCAAATGCCAGGAATAAATCCACTACGCGTTCGGCAACTTTCTCAGGATCAAGCCGTCTGTAAAGCCTTGGATCCTGGGATGTTATGCCTTTTGGGCAAACCCCGATGTTACACACATTGCATCTGTCTTCTTCTGTACCAAGGCATCCTGCTCCTGCCTGCATAACATATTTGCCAATCTGTACCCCGCTTGCGCCCAGCATAATAAGTGTAGCTGCATTGGCAGCAAGGTTTCCATTTTTACCAATACCACCCCCGGCAAAAATAGGGATTTCATTTTGCTTACCAGCTTTAACAAGGTTTAAATAATTATCCCTCACACATGAAGCAATTGGATGTCCCATATGATTCATGGAAACTTCATAGGCAGCACCGGTTCCTCCGTCTTCTCCATCTATTGCAAGACCGGAGGCATGATTATTAATCATGAGGTTGTTCATAACTGCAAGGGATGTAGATGTAGCAGATATCTTGGGATAAACCGGTACACGGAATCCCCATGCCATGGACATTGATAGAATCATCTTTGCAATGGATTCCTCAATGGAATATTGTGTCTGATGAGTTGGAGGGCTTGGAAGGCTTATACCCATGGGAACTCCACGAATGGCCGCAATTAATTTATTAACTTTATACCACATGAGAAGTCCGCCATCACCCGGTTTTGCACCCTGACCATATTTTATTTCAATTGCACATGGGTCTTCTTTCATATGAGGGAGTGCATGGATGATTTCATCCCATCCAAAATATCCGCTGGCAATTTGAAGAATTACATATTTTAAAAATCGGCTTTTCAAAAGCCTTGCAGGGCATCCTCCCTCACCGGAGCTGATTCTAACCTGCATATTAAGCTCTTCATTGAGATATGCAACACCCATCTGAAGCCCTTCCCACATTGTTGGAGAAAGTGCTCCTATAGACATTCCACCAATAATTAATGGATATATCTCTCTGACAGGCGGAATCCAGCCGTGTTCTCTCAATTGTTTCATATTCTCTTTTGGCGGGAGTATTCTACCTAAAAGGGTGGATATCTCAAATTCGTGCCGTCCTGCATCAAGCGCAGGATCTGTAAGCATGGAGATTCGTATAAATTTGATTTTATCAAGAATGCTTTCTTTTGAATTCCTTCTTCCCCCACGCTTTCTTGGCTCTCCTCCCTGGTTTATGTGAAATGAGAATTTATCTGTTTGAAGATTTTTATCTGAAATAATAGCATTATTTGGGCATATAAGAGTGCACATACCACAACCCATACAAGTATTTTCAATGGCATTTTGCTGGTTGATTCCAAAAAATGTTTGAAAATCTGATTTGTTAGCCTGATTTAAATCAATAGATACTGAGATAGACTTTTTTCTAAACACTTTTAGTTCTATTGCTCGAACCGGGCAAACACTGGTACACTTGCCACATAATGTACATTTATCTTTATCCCATTTAATCTGCCATGGCAGATCACTTATGCTTAAAGTGGAAGGTTTAATGGTTCTGTTTGACGGCATATTTTTACCTCCTGACGATCAGAGCTGACAATTGCAGTATCCATATACATGGGTTGAATATCTTTGTTTTTATCCCTGTCCGGAATTATAGCGTCAAGGCCGCAAAGTTCCGAAGATAATGCAAAAATCCCGGGTTTTCCACCAACAACACCAGGGCGTAATTTTTTTTGATCCTGGACCATGAATACTGTTTTGTCGGGAAGAGTTCCAATAACACAATTTGGTCCATCAATAATCAATTGACGGCATGATTCTTTAAGATGCTTTAAAAATGAAGAATTGCTGTGTTTATTAATAAAATCATTTTTAAGGGGAGTTATTACATGTTTGTATGAGTCAAGCCCCAATTCTAAATGAGACATTGTATAATGGAGAATATGTGTAAAAACTTCAGAATCTGATTGATATCCTGTGTATCCTGGAAAATTTCTTGATATTAAAAAATTCTTAATAGGTATAAATGCTGTGTTCTCGCCATTTGTCATTGTAGAATACCCTTTTAAAAAAAAAGGATGGCAAGCATAAAGAGCTATTTCATAATTTGTATTCTGTCTGCCTTGAGCCAATATGATACCACTTTTTAATTCTTCTCTGTCAAGCTTTAAGTATTCAGCAACTACCATGGGATCTCCAAGCTCTTTTATCATGATAGTGTCAGGCCAGAATGAAAAAACAATCATATCGTTTTTATCTTTGCCCATTTCACGAATTTTAAGCATAATTTTCATGAAACGTGTTTCAATTGTTTCTTTATCAAGTTCTTCATATTCCTCGGGAAGCTCATAAGCTCGTATAAGATAAACATCACGCTTGGGAATACCTGATAAACTGTTTTTAGGAACTTTTATTGTTATTTTATATTTGGTCATAAACCCTAGATCCATCATCAATAGATCAAGGCGCCGGATTCCATCTTCAGTGAAAATGCCCGATAGGATAGGTGAATCTTTCATCTCTTTAAACGGGCCGCTAAGATCTTTTAAAAGCAAGCCAACGCCTGAACCATCATGCCCTTCTTTCATTACATCAAGGGCATTAATAGCAATCATTGGGGACACTGGTTCTTTGCTGGTCAAGCCAATTAACCGGCACATTATTATTCTCCTTCTATGTTGTTAATCTATTGAAAATATACAAGCTACAATATTGTAAATATTCGGTCAAGCACT
>JAGLHT010000094.1 GCA_023143455.1 Desulfobacterales bacterium | reverse complement strand
AAATAAAAACGAATGCCATTGCCCCGGCAGAGCCGAGGGTTTACCCTTTATAATTAAACATGAAGAGATAATCAAATATCTTAAAACTCTACCTGAGTCGGAACATCATTGTGCTGAATTGTCAGTAGGGGCTTTTTATCTTGCCTTAAAAAAAGCAGCCAAACCCTTTAAAATAAAAAGTTTGGCTGCTGGTTTTTGAATTAAAATTTAATTATGGTTTAAGTTTTTTACGTGAAACTCCGGCAATAAATAAAAGTCCAATACCAAGAAGAATCATAGTTGCAGGTTCCGGTACAGGAGCAGCAGCAATGAGTTGATCTTGACTATTAACCCATACCTCATTTACGTCGTAGTATCCAAGGTTAAGAACCATTACCTTATCGTCGTCGTTTGTCCAACCACCTGCTATAGCGGTATAAAAATCTTCCAACCAACCAACCTCAATACCAGTACCAGTATACGTAGTAATTTCTTCTTCAAAAAACCAGATAAGGTTCTGCAAAGCACCTTGTGTGCTATCGGTTTCATATCCTGATAAAGTTCCTCTTGAAAAATTCCAGAATAACCAGGCAGTTTCATCGCTTATGGGATCAGGATTAGGTCCTCCAATACCACCACTTATTGCTCCATCTGTTATGCTGCGAACATCATATATTCCACCTGTTGAAATATACTCATTCTTTTCAAGGCAAAAGCTTGCAAAAGTATATTCATTAGTAGCTTCCCAATTAAATTCACCACCACCATTTGGTCCGGTGCCACCAAGGAATGTAACTTGATCGCCTTGTGAAACACCATAGTCATACGCACTTGCATTTGACACTAAAAAAATTGATAGTACTAATAAAACCCATAAAAACACTGAATATCTTCTCATTTTACCTCCTTTATAAAAATACTATAGTTTTTGCAACTGGCAACTTTAAGAAAATAAAAAAGCCAAGTTGTATTTGACTGTAACCCAGCTGTCTTTGATAAGGCAAGATCCTTGGTTTCCGAGACCTAATCACTCAGGGTTAGGCTTTTAAGTCGTTCGGTAATTAGAATTTATTATATGGTTATATATTTGTCAAGGAATAAATTTTAAAAAATGGTATAAAAATTTATAGACTGTATTCATGCGTTATTCAGCTTATATAAAAGTTGCTCTGCCTCTTTTGCACCATCAAAAATTTTATTGAGTTTAAGTGCTTTTTCAAGGAATATTTTTGCTTTTTCAAAATTTTGTTTTTTATTGTAGGCAAGTCCAAGATGATAGTTTGCAACAGGGCTATCAGGATTTTTTTTCAGGCAGTCTAAGAACTCTTCTACTGCATTGCCATAAAAGCCTTTTTTATAATAAGCAAGTCCAAGTGTATCCATAACACCCGGGTCTTCAGGAAGGTGTTCTTTTGCTTTTCTGGCGTATTTAAGGGCTTCATCATATTTGTCGGTACGATGGGCAAGATGATAGGCAAGGTTATTAGCAGCAGGAGCAAAATCCGGGTTGTTTTTAAGCACTATTCTGTATTGTGTTTCAGCATTTGCATAATCTTTTTTTGTCGTATAAATAGTACCCAGCATCATATGAGGTGTTGTAAGTTCAGGGTTCTTTTTAACTATTTTTTTATATTGTACTTCTGCCTGGTCTATCTTTTTTTGTGAAAGAAAAATCCTTGCAAGGTAATCATATGATTCTAAATAATCAGGATCTGCTTTAATAGCTTCTTGTAAAGTGTTTTCAGCCTGGCTCAGATTCTTCTGTGTCTGATAAACCCATGCTTTAGTGTTGAAGATCCTTGCTTTAGTCTGGTTAGTATTTTCAGCTGATTTCAATTGGTTCTCGCATAAAAGATGTGCTTTTTTAAATTTTTTTTGCGCAGCATAGTTTCTGATTCTAAGATTAAATATATCAAAAAGATTGCTACTAATATTAGACGCTTTATTAAGAAGTTCTTCTGCCTTTTTATATTGTTTTTGTCCGGACTTTATAAGTGCAAGCTGATAATATCCTGTAGTGTTTGTCGGATCAATTTTAATTAGTTTTCTAAAACCATTTTCCGCTTCTTGAACTCTTTTTTGTAAAACATGTATGTTTGCCATAATCAAGATCGCCTGGTAGTTGTCAGGTGAAATTTTAAGAGCTTCAGATGCTTGTTTTTCAGCTATGCTAAAGGATTGTTTCTGTAAATGCAGATCAGCAAGGAGCAATCTTGAATTAAGATGCTTTGGGTTTAGTTCAATGGCTTTTGTAACTGCTGAAGCAGCCTGTTCTCTAATTCCAAGACCGATATTGGCAAGGGCTTTATAATAATAAATGCGAAAATCAGACGGTTCTTCTTTTTCAAGGACTTGTATATCCTTTAAGGCTTTTTCAAAGTCTTTTTTTAAAATCATTATTTTAGATTCTAGCAATTTAGTTTCAAAATAGTTAGGTCTTTTTTCAAGGATGGCAGAGATAATAGCATTAGCTTTATCAATGTCCTGATTTTCATAATGAAATTTTGCAAGAGCATGCTTGGCTGCGATATTGTCTGGATTCTCCTGCGCTGCATGTTCATATTCTGCTAAAGCTTTTTCTTTTTGATTTGTTCTTCTATAAAATTCAGCAAGGACTATATGAGGTTTTACTTTGTCAGATGCAATTTTAATTGCTTTTTGATAAGATTTTTCAGCAAGTGCAGGTTTTTGACGCTTTAAATAGAAATTTCCAAGAATGATCAGAATATCAGAGTTTTCAGGATTATTATCTGAAGCACTTTTTATTTGTTTTTCAGTATTATCATAATCTTTTCTGCTAAAGTAAAAACCTGCTAAGTCAAGCCTTGGTTTAATGGCTTTAGGCGATATCTCTGTAGCTTTAATAAGAAGTTTTTCAGCCTGAGCAAATTTTTTATTGAAAATTTTTATGCGGGCAAGTCCTTGCAGTGCGTTAGTATAATTGCTGTCAAGCTCAATAATTTTTTCGTAAATTTTTGATGCACTGTCAAGGTCTTTTTCTACAATCAATAATTGAGCTTGTAAATATAAAGCTTCAATATTTTCCGGATCGTTTTTAAGAACTTTTTCAATTCTTGTTTTTGCTTTGTCCTGATTTTTGCTTAAAAAGTAGAGTCTGGCAAGGTTTATTAGAACATCTTTGTTTCCAGGCGCAATATTTTCTGCGTTAGAGTAATATTTGAAGGCATTCCGTGGATCTCCAAGTTTTAACATTGTGTCACCAAGTTTTACAAGAGCTTCCATGTATTGATTGTCTATCTGAACAGCGTTTTTATACTCGATTTCAGCTTTTTTGTATTGCTCTTCTAAAAAGTATTTATTCCCTTTATCAAAATAGCTCAGCTTTTTTTCCTGATCACTTGAACATCCTGTAAAAGAAAAAAAAAATATTGTATAGAAACAAATAATTATTGAAAAAAATTTCATTAACATTCTCCCAGTGAAACTCGAATAATAGACTTTTTTAGTGAATAATATTATAACATTAATATTTTAACAAGAGAACAATTAATAGTACAGGAAGGAACAATTTGTCAATCGAAAATAAAAAATATGAATATTTACCTTATATAACTCCTTTTGTAGTTTTTGCCTTATTAGGTTATTTAGGAACTTTGACTGGGATTTCAGAAGCATTTTTATATCCGGTTAAAGCCATTGTCACAATGATAGTCTTAGGATTTGCCTGGAAATATGTTAACAATGAAGTTTGTTTTATTTTTGATTTTATTTCCATAGCAGGCGGAATCATTGTATTTTTATTTTGGATAGGTTTAGAAGGCACGTATCCATTAATTGGGAATCCTATAGGTTTTAATCCATGGGAACTTTCTTTAGGTCCTTTTGTTTGTCTTTTGATAGCATTCAGGTTGTTTGGTGCAGGTATAATTGTCCCTCTGATAGAGGAACTGTTCTGGAGATCATTTGCGTTAAGGTTTTTAATTGATACTAATTTTGTAAAAATTAAACCAGGCACGTTCTCTTTATTCTCTTTTGTTTTAGTCTCTATTTCTTTTGGATTTGAACATTATAGATGGCTGCCCGGAATATTAGCTGGGTTTGTTTATGCCCTGTGTTATTATCGCACCAGAAATCTGTTTTCTCCTGTTCTTGCACACGCAGTGACCAATTTACTTCTAGGGATTTATATACTGTGGTCTGGTCATTGGTCTTTCTGGTAAGCAGTGATTTTGACACGACGGTTCATCTGCCTGCCCATGGAAGTATCATTGTTTTCAACAGGGTTTTCACTCCCCAGTCCTCTTGCACTGATTTGATCTGTTTTAATTCCTTTACCTAAGAGAAAGCTTTTGACTATGTTTGCCCTCAATTTTGAGAGATTAATATTGTATTGAGGGGCACCCATTGAATCAGTATATCCAGTTATATCAACTTTTGCGTCAGGGTAATTTAGAAGTAATTGAGCATATTCATTTATAACACTAAGGTCATCTTCGTTAAAATCATTGGTGTTATGCTTGAATCTAATAATAATTGTTTTTGTTTCAAAAGGAGGGTGTTCAGGTTTTATTTCATCAGGCTTTGTTTTTTTATGAGGGTCGGTTTTTAAATTTTCTTTATTTTGGTTTTCTAAAGAAGGTTTAATATGAGTTGTGACTACTAATTTTTGTTTGTCAGCATTATGATAAAGGAAAATAAGCATAATAAGTATTACACATAGGGAAAAAGCAGATAGTGCTACAAGCAGGGTTTGGATTTTTATAGGAAATTTTCTTAAAATACTAAATCCACCTTTCCCATCAACCAATGGGTTTGGAATTGAAGTGGGTTTGATTTTTTTATGTTCCAATGTATCAAATTCTAATGTTTCAGGATCGCTGGTAGTTATTATAGATGGTATTTCAAGTTCTATTGCACATTCTTGTACAATTGCCTCATCTATTTTTTTTTGTTTATTAACATATCCGGATAAAAGACAATGATCGCAGAGAATATTAATCCTTCTGGGAGCTCCTTCAGAATATTGATGGATTTTTTGGACAGCACTATGAGTAAATAATTCGCAAGATGTGCCTGCAACTTTTAAACGGTGTTTGATGTAGTCATAGGTCTCAAAGGTGGTAAGATGGTGTAAATTATAGTTTAGAGAAAGCCGTTGTCTTACTGCCCGGTTGCTTTTTTTTAGAAGAATATCATTGAACTCATTCTGACCAACGAAAAATATATTCAAAATTTTTGAATCAGCTCGATCAATATTGGAAAGCAGACGTATTTGTTCCAACAACTCATCTGTCAACAACTGTGACTCATCAATAATAAGCAGTACTTTTTTCCCGTTTTTTGCTGCATTTATTAAAAATTTTTTGAAACTTATCAGGAAACTACCTTTAGTTTTAAAGTCTTCCTCCATTCCAAATGAATAAGCTACATAATTGATGAAGTCGATAAAATCAAGATTGCAATCAGGTACGGAAGCATAGATGATACCATTGTCATTCTCAAGGATTTTGAGAAGCGCATTTATTAGAGTAGTTTTTCCTGTGCCGACATCTCCGGTGAGCAACACAAACCCCTTATTGTTAATTATTCCGTATTTCAGGGTTGCTAAAGCTTCTTTATGCTTTTCACTTGCCCACATGAATTTAGGATCTGCGCTTGATTGAAATGGTTTAGACTTTATATTGTAAAAGGTTCTATACATAATAAAATTAGAGGCTATTTAAAAATTCCATATCTTTGTGTTGTGTTTTTTTTGTGCCGACCACAATGATTTCGATCAAGTTATCTTTATTTCGTGTGAAATAGAGTCGGCCATTATATCCAAAAATAACTTCGAAAGCAGAGGTCTTGTTTCTTTTACCTAAAAATACTTTACGCTTAATGATAACGTTATTCGAATTATTATTCAACTGATGAATGATTTCTTCTGCTTTAATTTGCATTTCCTGGCTTAATTCATTAAAACTGGCCATTGCTTTACGGCTAATATTAATATTAGTGTATAGCACAGCCATCCTTTTGGTCAGAAAATTATAAGTTTTTCTCTTGTTTGTTCCTGACTTTCCCCTTTCGGGTGCCTGGGATTCTTTTTCTTTTTTGAGTTTAATAAAAGGATTAAGCTTTTCTTCAAGATTAACAATCTCAAGGAACATTTCGTCTTCATTAATTTTTGCTTTTGTTTTATTTTTTTGGTATTTTTCGTTTAAGGATTTTATATTGTCAAAAAGATGTTTCTTTTCATCTCTAAGCCCATCAATTTTTTTTCCCCGCTTTTTTTCAACTGCTTCTGATTTGTTAAGACCTATGTTATAAAAAAATATAAAAATAGCCAGGAAAAGAAAAATATAAATTACAAGTACAAGGAAGGCGAATTTAGTACCATACCCCAGCTCAACAGAAACATTTATATTAAGTCCGTTATTTATGATTTCCCAGTTTTTTATAGCAATGGTAACAAGAGCATCGCTGGGTTCGTTGTCTATGTCCTTATCAAAAAGAGTATAATATGAAGGATAGATGATTTGTCCATTGTTTGTTGTAATTATTATCTCAATATTTATTCCAAGTTTTACAACCAGAAAATCGTTTTTTAAAAACTGAGTCATGTTTTCAACAACAGCTTCATGGATCTTTTTAGTTCCATCAAAAAGGCGATTTGTATCTCCTAAATAAATTTGTTCAATTTTTTGTTGGTATATTGGTTCAAGATAAATTTGTAAAAGAGAAAGTGTGCCTGCATATAATAATGGTGGCATTATCAGACATATAATCATTATTTTAAGTGGAAAAAACCTCAAATTTATTTACTCCCTTAGAAACTTTTAGTATTTTATACAAAAGATAAGACTGGTTGGCAAGAGATTAAATATTATTGGCGCGACCCGGAGAGATTCGAACTCCCGACCCCCTGATTCGTAGTCAGGTGCTCTATCCAGCTGAGCCACGGGCGCGTATGCTGAAGGGTTGTATATACCAAGGATTATAAAAAATTTCAAGTATTAAAAAAAAGTGCGCAGGGTAATATTTTTTAATTTACATAATTTCTCTGTTCTGATCAACGACAATTATAATTTTCTTTTAACGACAATTAAAATTCCCGTTTTCAATATATTCCAACCTATTAATTTTATACATAATACTTGCAAAATATGGTAAATATTCGGTCAAGCACT
>JAGLHT010000093.1 GCA_023143455.1 Desulfobacterales bacterium | reverse complement strand
TTTAGAATTCATCAGGCTGCCAGCTCTTTGGTTAATATTAAAATTTCATCTATTTCAGATGGAGTAAAAATACCACGAATGCCTTTAGGATGCATAATGGTAAATGGAGATTCTATTAAATCTCTCTTCTTTATTGATTCACGTTCAATCATTACTTCTTTTAAAAGGTTTAAAAAATTCATTTGCCTTGAATTTAAGTTTGAATGCTTTTTAATAAACTCATCAAATGCCTTGGTCACTGTATTGGAAAAAGATTCCAATACCTCAAGTCCTAAAATATGGCGTATAAATTGAATGAATTTAGCTTTTGGATTATTATAGGTCTTTCTTAAAAGGTTTATGGTTATATGAGGATGTTCTTCATGAAGAGCATCAGCAAGTTCGTTAATTTGTGATTCACTTACTGCTTCACCTTGTTTGATTTTTTGCAAAACCGGATTAGTCAAAGTTAATTCAAGGATCATCTTTTCAACCATTTCACGGTATTTTGAAATACTTATGGATTCATGCTCCGGACCAAATTCTACCATCTCTTTTAAGAAAATACTGTCTTTAAAGTCAAATATTGCGTGTCCGGTTTCAGGTCCACCAATATTTCTAAATTTTGCCAATGGTGCAAGCTTTAAGCTAAGTTCATTAAAAGTATCATCAATGGCCGTTGCCCAGTAATGATTTGTTTGAGCTTTATTAATCAATATTTCTTCTTTTGCCACAATATTTACAGAAAGAGGCAGTTCACTTATCTGTTCAATAAGGCTATCCTTTAATGTTGAGTACTTATCATTTTCTTCAGATAATGCAGCTAAAGATATTTCCAGAACATCTTTTTGAAACCGCATGGCTTTAAAATCAGTTTGAGAAATTGTTCTAAATAAAGGTTTTATATTGTTACGCAAAAACTCAATTTTTTCATGGGACATCTTTTCCCAAAATTCATCACTCTCTATTATGTTTAAATCTTTTGCAGCTTCTTTGATTACAACAGAATCTTTGGGTAGCTCATTAATCTGCTTTTGTAAATATATTATCTCTTTTTCAGCAATTTTATTTTTATTAATATCAATAGCTTTTTCAATCTTGTCTATTCTGATACCAATAAATTTTACAGGCAAAGGTATTTGCTGTTTGTTTTCTTTACCTTTAGGATTAAGCTTAAAGTATTCAAAATTATCCCAGCAATCTATAATAAGAAACATATCTTTCTCAGGGCACCATGGCTTTATTTTGTTCTCTTCTAAAAGCCTTGTTCCCCGCCCAATCATCTGCCAGAATTTTGTATAGGAGTAGACAGGTTTGGCAAAAACAAGATTTACTATTTCCCTTATATCTATGCCTGTATCCAGCATATCAACGCTAATTGCAACCCGGGGCATGTCATTGTTAGTAAACTGGTCTAAAAGGCCACCTTTACCATATACACGAGAATCATCTGAAACCAGTACCTTTGCAAGGTCTCCACAGTATTCCGGATATAGAGAGTCAAAAATTTTTTGCATTCTTCTGGCATGGGACATGGAAGAACAAAAGAAAATTGTTTTACCTGGCAATACACCATCAGGATCTTTTACACATTCTTCCATGAATTCTTTTACAATTAAAGCATTGGTGCCTTTATTAATTATAGTTTTTTCAAGTTGAGTGCCTTCAAAATTGATCTCTTCAACTTCTTTTCCCTCTAATATCAACTTCTTCTGATCTTCAAGGCAGATTGTTCTTTTGCTGATTCCCTTATCTTGAAATTTTGTATGAATTTTCATTACCTGAAAGTTGCAAAGAAAGGGTGGGATATGGTTTATGGCTTCTTCATAAGAAAAAGCAAAAGAGGGAATGCCATCTTCACATTTAAATAATTTAAAGGTGTTATGGTCAATTATATCTGTAGGTGTTGCCGTCAAGCCAAGGCTGATTGTATTAAAATAATCAAGAATTTCACCGTAGGTATTGTAAATAGAACGGTGACTTTCATCAATAATTATCAAGTCAAAAAAATGGGGTGATAAAGGATTATTTTCATCACGTATGATGTTCAGCATGGAAGGATAAGTTGATATATAAATTCTCCGGTCTTTTGCAATCTGCTTTTCACCGGGTTTGGGCCATCTTGGTTCGTTGGGAAGATGTTCTTTAAATGCAGCAAGTCCCTGCTCTCTGAGAGCAATCCGATCTACCAGAAAAAGAACTCTTTCAGCCCACCCTGCCCGCATTAAAGCATCAACAATAGCAATGCATACTCTTGTTTTTCCAGTACCTGTTGCCATTACTAATAGAAAATTGCTTTGTCTGCGCTCTACCTCTTCCATTACTGCCCGAATAGCTCTAATCTGGTAATCACGTCCCGCAATATCAGTATTTATCAATTCCTCTGATAATAATTTCTTATTATTGTTTATGTAATGGTAGCGTTCAAGATCATCACGTGTTGGATATCCTATTGTTTTTTTGGGTGGATAATTTTCTAAATTCCAGAAAAATATTTCAAATCCATTTGTATAAAAGCATAATGGTAGTTTGCAATTATATTGTTTCTGGATGTTATAGCAATATTGTTTGGCTTGCTCACGACCAGCCTCAGCATCTTTAGATGTTTTTTTTGCTTCAATTACAGCAAGAGGTTTACCATCTTTACCCAAAAGTACATAATCGCTGAATTGATGGGTGTTATATCCGGTAATATCCTCAGCAACGCTGTCAGATATTTCAACTTTGATGTCAAACTCT
The DNA here is from genome assembly GCA_023143455.1 of Desulfobacterales bacterium. Lineage (GTDB taxonomy): Bacteria > Desulfobacterota > Desulfobacteria > Desulfobacterales > Desulfobacteraceae > JAIOSM01. The sequence goes on along the minus strand of JAGLHT010000093.1, from coordinate 4,988 downwards.
TCAATTACTTGTGTACAGTCAGTGATATCCCAACCTGCAACTAATAATTGCTTATCTATGATTTGTTTTCTTGTTTGATTTTCCGTATTTGCCATTATGTATTTTTTTATCCATAGGATCGAAAAATGTCAAGGAATAAGCGCTTTACAAATTATTAGTTGCGGGTTGGGATAAGTGAACTCAGAAGGGGCAAGGAACTGACGTAGTAAGTAGCGCAGTAACCGAGTTGATAATTAGTAACGATATCCATAATTTTTGTAAAGAAGTATACAAATTAAATCATATTGGGATGCGGTTTTTATCTATACTGTCCGTGTATCCCCTGTTCCTTTATTTTGGAGGGTTGTGTTCTTGAGGAGCCCAGGCAGGGGTTGGTGTAAAGGTTTTCACGGGTTGAATCTCTCCGGGCGGCAGGACGCCGCAGGAGGAGAGATTCTCCTCGGAAAAAATCATGGATGATTTTTGAGGCTCCCAGAGGTGCGCAAGCACAAATGAGTACAAAACCTTTACACCATTCCCTGCCGGTCGTTACTCTAATATTACTGCTGTTTATCCCTGAAAAAGGTGACCAAGCTTTCTTTAGACTTTTCTTGACAAAAAGTAATTTGCTATCCTATATTTGTTGCTAATTGAATATGGATTACCAAGTGTTTCAGAGCTATTTACACATCAAAGATTAAAAAAAGGAAAATCATGATTGCAAATACATTTACATTTAAAGGTTCTGATGGAAAAGAAATTTTTTCACATAAATGGCTACCGGAAAATGAGTCTGAGATTACGGCTGTTGTCCAGATAGCTCATGGAATGGCAGAACATTCTGCAAGATATAAGCGTTTTGCAAAAAAACTTACAGCAAACAATTTTGGTGTGTATGCAAATGACCACAGAGGTCATGGCCAAACTGCAGGAACAATCGAAAACCTCGGATATTTTGCTGATAACAATGGATGGGACTTAGTTGTAAACGACATTAATCAGTTAACAACTATAATTAAAAATAGCCATCCAAATATACCAGTTTTTTTATTTGGTCATTCTATGGGCTCTTTTCTTTGCCGCGATTACATGTTTACCTTTAGGGATAATGTTGCGGGAGTTATTCTTTCTGCCACTGCTTGTGATCCTGGTCTTTTAGGCAATGTAGGCATTGTTATTTCAAAGATAGAAAGTATGCTCAGGGGTAAAAAAGCTCAAAGCCCGTTGCTGGACAATTTGTCCTTTGGCAGTTTTAACAAAACTTTTAAACCCAATCGCACAAAGTTTGACTGGCTGAGCCAAGATGATGCAGAAGTAGATAAGTATGTAGATGACCCATTTTGTGGAACTGTTTTTAAAGCAGGTTTTTTCAAAGACCTTTTAAAAGGCATAAAAAAGATCAATACGACTTCAAATATTAACTCCATCCCCAAAAGCCTTCCCGTTTACCTCTTTTCCGGTAGCAATGACCCGGTAGGTGATTTTACAAAAGGGGTTAAAAAAGTTTACAAAAGCTATGAAAAAGCAGGCATAAAAGATTTAAGTATAAAATTTTATGAAAATGGTCGTCATGAAATGTTAAATGAAATTATTCGCGATGAAGTTTCCAATGACATAATTGACTGGCTTGAACACCATCTACCGGGTTAAGTAATAATTTTAGTATTCTTAATTAAAAAGTAATAGAATAATTACGAGGACATTATGAGCGAATATTTATTGTCGCTGGATCATGGAACAACAAGCTTAAGATCTATCCTGTCCTACCTAAATGGTAAAATTGTCAAACAATGGAAGGAAGCTGTCGAAAAATCCAATGGTTGGGTTTAATATGGATATAATCATCTATCTTTACTGTATTGCTTTTATAGGAGGGCTTGTTCATGGATTGACCGGGTTTGGTGGATGTATTGGTGCTACTGGTCCCCCTGTTGTTATTTATACATCGCTTCAACCATGGGATAAACAGCAGATAAAAGCCACCATAGTCTCTTTCTTCATTCTCACTGGTTTGGGTATTCTTATATTTTATCTATTTAACAACTTAATTACAGAACAGATTCTTATATCATTTGGATACTCAATTCTGCCTTTAATGTCAGGTGTAGCATGTGGTGTCTTTATTTTTAGTAGAATCAATGACACTCTTTACAAACGCATTATTCACCTGCTTATAGTCGTTCTTGGGATACTATTGCTTACGGGATAAGACTACTCAGAGATTTCAAGACCAGGAAAACTATCAGATAAATTTATTGACAAATTATAATAATTTTAGTAATTTATGAGGTTATTTTTTAGGAGCAAAACCCGTGGATAACAGACATGATAATGAAAAAGCACAGTTTAAGAAACTTTTTAAGCAACAGGGCTTAGATCAATTTAATAATCGATTTAAAGTATTGGAAATGTTTTTGAAAACTGACGAGCATATAACCAGTAAAGATTTAACTGAACAACTTAATCAAGAAGGCGAGTCTTTTGACGAAAGCTTTGTTGCAGTAACAATGGAGCTTTTATGTAAGTATGGATTTGCAAGCAAAATAGAATTTAATAATGGTGTAGCCCTGTTTGAACATCGTCACCTTGGATTACATCATGACCATATGATTTGTACAAAATGTGGTAAAATTATTGAATTCAGAGATGAAGAGCTTGAAAAAAATCAATCTAATATGGCGCAAGCCTATGGATTTCATATGTTACAACATAAGATGGAAATATATGGAATCTGTTCAGAATGTCTGAAACAACGCAACCTTATTATTTCTCTTGACCACGTTAAACAAGGAGAAAAAGCAGTTGTAGTAGACTTTGAAGGTGGACAAAAAATTTCAGAACGCCTTTCTTCTATGGGAGTCAGAAAAGGTGCAATAATTGAAATTGTATCAAGCCAGGCAGGAGGGCAAATTGTTGCAGCTGTTGAAGAAAGCAGGTTTGTGATAGGAAGAGGAATGTCCACTAAGGTGATGGTTCAACCTATAGGGGAAACAGATACTGAGATTGTAAAAAATAAAACAATAAAAACCTCTCTGCCCATCACAACTCTCAATAAAGTTAAACAAGGGCAGGAATGCATTATATCAAAAATTTCAGGGGAGCCTAAGCTTAGAAGAAGACTTTTGGAAATGGGAATAAACCGGGGAACAAAAGTATATATTGAAAAGTATGCGCCTTTAAAAGATCCGCTTGAACTTGTCGTAAAAGGAAGCCATATTTCATTACGTGTTGAAGAAGCAGTACATATCAATGTTGAGAATGTGAGGAGCTCACAAAAATATGACTGATATCACAATTGCTCTTTCAGGGAATCCAAATTCCGGTAAGACATCCATGTTTAATAACTTAACAGGTGCACGTCAGAAAGTTGGCAATTGGCCGGGTGTAACAGTCGAAAAAAAGGAAGGGCTGCTAAAATATAAAAATCATAATATTAATGTAGTTGATCTTCCAGGCACTTACAGCCTTACACCCTTTTCAATAGAAGAAATAGTTACAAGAGATTTTATTATCAAAGAAAAGCCTGATGTTGTTGTATGTATTATTGATTCTTCAAACCTTGAGAGAAGCCTCTATCTTGCAATGCAGGTTATGGAAACAGGACAACCCATGGTTCTGGCTTTAAACATGACTGATGTTGCAAAATCAAAAGGTATTAAAATCGATTCTGAAAAATTATCAATGCTTTTAGATATTCCAGTTGTTTCTACTGTTGGAAATAAAAATCAGGGAACAGATAATTTAATTCAAACTATAATTAAAGAATCAGAAGCCTTTTTGCAAGGCAAAGCAGGAAGGGATGTTAAATACTCTAAAGAAGTTGAAAACTGCATATCTCAGATAGCAACCCATATTGAACAAAATTCTTCCAAGGAAAATATTTTTTCTTATAGGTGGACTGCTGTTAAGCTTCTCGAAAACGATGAAATTATTTTAAAGAACTTTAAAGGCAATCAAAGTATTATAGAAATTTCTGAACACTGTAGGCAAAGAATTAAAACTTTTTATCAAGACGACCCAGAAATAATCCTTACCGAAGATCGATATGGTTTTATTGCCGGTATTACAAAAGAAGTTATATCACTTTCACTCAAAAAGCGGGCTGATGTATCAAAAAACATTGATCTATTTTTAACAAACAGAATATTAGGATTCCCTATTTTCCTATTTTTCATATGGGCAATGTTCCAAATGACTTTTACTTTTGGTGCATACCCTATGGAATGGCTTGATTTAGGTGTAACTGCTCTCTCTTCTTTGCTGAACGGATTGATACCAGATAACCTTTTCAAAGATTTGCTACTTAATGGAATTATTACCGGTATTGGTAGCGTAATAGTCTTTTTACCTAATATCCTCATCCTTTTTTTCTGTATTGCACTATTTGAAGACACAGGTTATATGGCAAGAGCTGCATTTCTCATGGACAGAATAATGCACACAATAGGACTTCATGGCAAATCATTTATCCCAATGCTGATGGGATTTGGATGTAGCGTTCCCGCTATTATGGCAACTCGTTCTCTTGAAAGCAAAAAAGATAGGATACTTACAATTCTAATTATTCCATTTATGTCATGCTCTGCAAAGCTCCCTGTTTATATTGTTCTTGCCGGAACTTTTTTTGCAGCAAGTGGAGGGACAGTGATTTTTTGTCTTTATCTGGTAGGAATTGTGCTTGGGATTATTTCCGGAAGACTTTTTAAATCAAAACTATTAAAAGGAGAAGATTCTCCTTTTGTTATGGAATTACCTCCTTACAGAATGCCCATGGTTAAAAGCCTAATTATCCATATGTGGGATCGGAGCAAAATGTTCTTACGAAAAATGGGCGGGGTTATTCTTGTTGGATCTATTATAATCTGGACGCTTTCTTATTTCCCCAAAAACATAACATATTCAATGGATTATGAAAGTAAAATCACACAGCTTAAAGCAGAATATACCCAGCAAAACAGCTCTTCTGATTTTGTTACAGACCTTGAAAATAAAATTTCAAATCTGGAAAG
>JAGLHT010000092.1 GCA_023143455.1 Desulfobacterales bacterium | reverse complement strand
GCGCAGCCACCGAGAACAAGTAATTACATAGTTTCTATTTATCATACAATTCTACATGATATACAACAATTATTAATTAGCACTTTCAATAATTTTGTATCAAAGATGGATATGATTGTAAACAAAACTTAGCTTCAAACCTCTATCTCATGAGATTACTCACCTTCTCATCCAAGTATGATATTTCTTAATCCACTTAAGTAATTTTTCAGGAGCATGGGTTTTTTTCCATATACCTGCTGCAAACTTGTTTGCTTCAGGCATTGTGGGGTAAATATGAATTGTACCTAAAATTTTATTCAATCCCAGTCCATTATTTTATGATGGTAGTGTGGGAAATAACAATTAATTGGATTGAAATTTTATTTTATCGTATAAGCCTTGTCATGAGGACCGATAGTCAAAAATACTATAGTTTTATCAGGCAGGTCTTCGCAAAAACAAAATTGACAATTTTGGATATTGATACATTCTTCACAGATAACAAAAACAATACGGAAGTTCCTGTCAATCCTGGCACTGCGACAACCAATCAAGTTTAATTTCCCAGTAGGGTCACCAAGGAACTCAGTGTTGTGATATGGGTCTGCAAGAATTCGGTCTATTCTCTTTTTAGCAAGTTTTTTTATTGATGAATATCGGCTTAGATTTTTGGCAAACAGGTCTTCGTATCCAGCTTGATAATCAGTCACCCCAGACCTCTTCATGTGAATGTAATTTGATCTTACCTTGTGTTCTCCGCTGCATTATATCTTCCATATCTTTGTAAATCGGTGTGTCCGGGTCAATATAGAATATTTCTGGCTTTGTTTTTGCCATCCTTGTTAGTTCTTCACGTATAACCCGTCTGATCAGCGGTTCAAGCATTTTGCCAATTTCTTCTGCCTGCCCTGGGTCTTGTTGTATATGGTTCATTTCTATTCCTTCCTTTTAAGCCTGTATATTATTTTGAAGAAGATCAAGCATCTTTTTTTTAGTTAACATAGAATCAATGACGTTGATAATGATCTTATGTTTTCAATATAGTCCATATGATAATATTGTTCAATAAATTTGTTTCCATGCAGAATTTTTCTTGATTTTTACATAGTCTATATGCGATAAATATGTGCTCAGGTCCTATCTCTGTCTTGAACACACTTATTTTCGCATCCAGGTATGATATTTCTTAATCCACTTAAGTAATTTTTCAGGAGCATGGGTTTTTTTCCATATACCTGCTGCAAACTTGTTTGCTTCAGACATTGTGGGGTAAATATGAATTGTACCTAAAATTTTATTCAATCCCAGTCCATGTTTCATTGCAAGGATGTACTCTGCAATCATATCAGGAGCATGGTTTCCAACAATGGTGACACCCAGTATTTTATCTTTTCCTGGCACAGTCAATACTTTTACAAACCCATGATCTTCAGAGTCTGTAATGGCGCGATCAAGATCACTAAGTTCATATTTAACCATTTCGTATTTGATTCCGGCTCTCTTTGCATCAAGCTCATTCAAACCAACCCTTGCAACCTCAGGGTCAGTGTAAGTGGCCCAGGGGATGGTTTTGTAATCAACTTTAAATTTTTTCAATTTTCCAAATAGAGAGTTTACTGATGAATACCATGCCTCATGGGCTGCAGTATGAGTGAACTGATATCTGCCATGGACATCTCCGCTACAATAGATATTGGGAAAATTGGTTTGTAAAAATTCATTGGTTTCAATGGTCCTGTTTTTAGTAAGTTCCACACCCAGCTCCTCAAGACCAAACCCATTAACGTTTGCAGTTCTTCCAAGGGCAATCAAAATCTTATCAAATCTTATTTCGATTTTTTCTCCATCATGTTCACAAACAAGTATCTTTTTTTCTTCTGATACTTCAATTGCTTTAGCTGCATGATTTAACATGACTTTAATGCCTTCTTTTTCAAATCTGCTCAATACTATTTGGGCGGCATCAGGGTCTTCTTTTTTCATTATCTGGGACCCGCGTTGAACAATAGTCACTTGTGCGCCTAGTCTTGAAAATCCTTGGGCAAGTTCACACCCAATAGGCCCTGCGCCCAATACAACAAGGCGTTTGGGAAGCGTTCTGATATCCCATATATTATCTGAAGTAAGAAAATTGACCTGATTTAGCCCGGGCAGGTCTGGAACCATGGGTTTTGCGCCGGTGGCAACAATGATATTTTTTGTGGTTAAAATTTTATCATTCACTTTTACTTCAAAGGGAGATACAATTTTTGCTCTTCCATGAATACAATCCACACCCAACCCTGTAAAACGTTCAACAGAATCGTGGGGCTCAATTTTTTTAATAATGGATTGAATACGTTCCATGACAGCTGCAAAATCAAAATCAATCGAGGCTTTGTTAAACCCGAAATCTTTAGCTCTTTTGGCATAGGAAAGAAGCTTAGCACTTGCAATCAGTGCTTTACTGGGCACACATCCGGTATTGAGACACTCCCCTCCCATTTTGTTTTCTTCAATCAAAGCGACCTTTGCATTTACAGCTGCGGCAATGAAAGATGCAACAAGACCTGCAGACCCTGCACCAATAACCACAAGATTATAATCATAGGATTTAGGCTTGGAGAATTTGGAAAATATTTTTTGTTTTCTTATATATTCTGTAATGCGTTTTGCAATAATTGGGAAAATACCTAATAAAGCAAAGGAAAGAATAATGTTTAGTGATAAAATATCTCCTGCTGATTCTATCTTTGCAAGCTGGGTGCCGGCGTTGATAATGATCATGGTTACAGGAAACATGCCTATCTGACTGACTAGATAAAATGTAAGAACTCGGATGCTGGTTAGCCCCATGGCAAGGTTAACTACAAAAAAAGGGAATATTGCGATAAGCCTTATGGTAAATAGATAAAACCCTCCTTCTCTTTCTATTCCTTTATTAATGATTGCAAGTTTTGAGGGAAATTTATTTTGGACCCAGTCTCTGAACATATAACGGGAAAATAAGAAAGCTAAAGTACCACCTATAGCGCTTGCAAAGGATGCAAGGATAGTTCCATAGAAAAGTCCGAATAATGCACCACCGGCTATGGTAGTCACTCCAGCTGCGGGCAAGGATAATGCAGAGATTAGAAGATAGATAATAAAGTAAATTATCATGGTCGGTATTTTATGTTGCGCATAAAATGTTTTTAAACCACCAAGGCCGTTTTTTAAACTTGAAAGGGTTAAATAGTTATTCAGGTCAAACAAAAAAAACATCCAGATTATAACTGCAACAAGCAATAAGAGAGCTATTTTAAAGCCAGGATGTTTTTTCACTTGAATTCTCCTTGTTAGTTTATAGAACCTTTTCAATGGCTTGAAATTTTTTCATAAATTTGCGGTCAATATAATCTTTAATCATGAAAGCAATTTTTCCGCCAAACACCAGTTTCTTTTTCTTTAATATGCCAAGCCCCCCACCAACATTAAAAATTAAAAGATATTCGCCGCCCGGGTCAAATGTTTCAAGAGCAGTCTTTTCAAGACTCGCCATAAGGTTATGCAGTAAAACAGGGTTTTGACGAACAGCATACACTCCAACCTTATCTAAGGGCTGATCCTTAAAATAAATACAATCACCCCCGCCGAATATTTCAGGGTATTTTACAGACTGAAGAAATTTATTCACTAATAATCCATTGTCAGGGCCAACAGGCAGCCCAGATTTTTTAAAGATGGCGGATGGCTTGACGCCCACAGCCATGAAAATAAAATCTGTGGTAAAAGCTTCGCCTGAATCAAGGAAAATTTGATCAGGTTTTACTTCTTTTACATACCCTGTTTCAATAATTATAATACCTTTTTTGTTTAGAGAGGCACGAACTCTTGATCTGACTTCTTCAGGAAATTTTGCCATAAATTTTTTACCAGCGAAAATTCTGATTGCAGGCATATGGTGTTTTGTGTTTTTTGCAAGCTGCCAGACATTCCCGCCAATTTCAGCAGATGATGGACCTCCTCCAACAATACTGACAACTATCTTTTTTTGTGAAAGTAAGGTTTTAAGTTTGCCTCTTGCCTCCATTAACTTTTCAATGGGCTTTACCGTATAAATGTTGTCATTTGTATTTAAGCTTGCCTTGATTGGAACATAACTTCCTGAATTAAACGAGAGTACATCATAGGAAAATGTATGGCCTGACTTTGTAAAGACTTCCTTTTTTTCCGGATTAATTTTTATAACTTTATCTTTAATAAATATACCACCCTGTTTTTGAACTACATCTCTTGTAGCAAATCGGATATCCTCAGGGAGATATGTACCACCCAGCATTCCTGGGCCCATTCCGGAATAATAGTGGTAAAAAGAAGGTCCTATCACAGTGACTTTGAATCCTTTTTCAATAAATTTATTGATATTTTCAAGGGTCATCATGTGGGCATGACCCCCTCCAACAAGTATAAGGTGCTTTCTCATTGTTTAGTTTCCTTTCAAAGGCTGTCCATTAGTCTGCCCAAGCTTGCAAGATGTACTTTTTCTTCATTTGCAATCTTATTTATCACATCTTTTGATTCTTTATTTACAATTTTTGTGGATACCCTTTGATAAAGGTCAAGAGCCTGAGCTTCTATTGACATTGCAAGGGAGATTACATCTGTTGGGGAATTTAAGTCTGGTTTGAAAAGATCAAGGTATTCTTTGGTGGATAACCCACCTTCTAAAGCCCTTGCCTCAACCATTTTTTCAAATTCATCTTTACTTGGTTTGTCTGGGCTGAGATCAGTATAAGATGAATAAATAGATATTTGATGTTTTATTTCAATATCTGCTAATTTGCTAAAAAGAGCTTTCACTTTTTCATTTCTAGAATCTTTTCCCAGTGTTAGATAAAACTCCCGCAATCCCTGTTCCATGGAATATGCTACCTTTAATACCTCAAGGGGTTCTTCGTTTGAATTAAAAAGGTCTATTCCAAGATCCTGAGGCCCGATAGCAGTTTTTGAGTGCCATGCCTTTATTCCTCCTGAGACATTAAAGACTTTTTTAAATCCATTCCCAGTGAGCATCTGCGCAGCAACCCGGCTACGTCCTCCAATCGCTCAATAGACCAGGGTGGGTTTTTCAGGATCAATTTCAGTAAGTCTGTCTGAAAGCTCTGGCAAAGGAATCAACGTGGCTCCCGGAATATGGCTTTCCTGATATTCTGAGGGCTGTCTGACATCCAGAATAGTTATCTCTTCTCCTGGATGTTGAGAAATGTATGATTCTGCTTCATTATAATTTAATGATTGGGCAGGTGTAAAAAATTGTGTCCATTTCATGATTGCCTCCTGATATTTGATTTTTACCAGTTTTTCATACAAAACAAAAATTAGTTTTTATCCACTTTTTTTAAAAATATTCAAAAAGTATACCAATAGATTTACGCATTATAGATTATGGTGTAAAGGATAATATGATGGAAATCAAAAAGAAAAACAGTCCAAAGGAACCAAAATGATCTATGATCTCTGGAAAAAACTTGTTGATCCTTTGGTGGAGAAATTGCATGTATAGGTATAAACTATTAAATAAAGGAGAATAACATGAAAAAATCAAATACCTTGGATATATTAAAAAATGCATTTTTCTTGGAACAGCAAGGTAAAAATCTTTACCAGAAAGCCATGGAAAATGCTCAATCTGATAAAGTAAAGGTTTTTTTCCAAGCCCTGATTGATGATGAAAAAGAACATATGGATATCCTTGTAAAGCAGTACAAGGCTTATAAGAAAAACAAAAAATTTGTGGCTGGCCAATATGAAAACAACAGTGAGTCTGATGTAGCTCCATCCATTCTTGATGATTCCCTGAAAGAAAAAATCAATGCCGCAGGTTTTGAAGCCACTGCCATTACCGCTGCCATATCATTTGAAAAAAAAGCTGTTGATCTCTACGGCAGTCGAGCTAAGGAGGCCACAGACGTAGAAGAAAAAAAAATGTATAAATGGTTGTCGACCTGGGAAACAACCCATCTCAATAAATTGATAGACTTAGAAGAATCATTGATTGAAAAAGTATGGAATGACAATAATTTCTGGCCATTTTAAACTTGTAGCTTAGATTAAAGTTTATACGAGGAGATAAATCATGAAAAAGTTTGGAGAAAAATTTTTAATTCCGATCTTGGTTATTGTTTTAGCTTTTATAGTTTTTACTCAAAAGAATTACCGCAAAAACCGGACCTGCCTTGCCAAAAAAATTAAAAAGAGTTCGGTTTTGTCATATTTTCAGGATTTACAAGCTTGTCAAATTGATCCTCTGATAAAAACCTAAGCTCAATAGCTGACTGTTTCAATGTCTTGTTTTCTTTGTGAGCTTTTTTTGCTATTTGAGCGGCTTTGTCATATCCTATATGGGAGTTCAGGGCTGTTACCAGCATCAAAGAATTGTTAAGATGGCGTTTGATTGTTTCTAACTCAGGCTTGAGGCCTGCAACACAATTTTCTTGGAAGGATAAGGCTGCATCGCCCATAAGTCTTGCAGACTGCAAAAAATTATGGATGATAACAGGTTTGAACACATTGAGTTCAAAATGACCTGAAGCACCTGCAATATTTATTGTTACATCATTACCCATGACTTGAGCACAGACCATGGTCATGACTTCGGTTTGGGTGGGGTTGACTTTTCCCGGCATAATAGATGACCCTGGTTCATTGGCGGGAAGAGTAAGTTCTCCGATACCGCACCTGGGGCCGGATCCCATAAATCGGATATCATTGGCAATTTTCATCAGGCTGACAGATGTGGCTTTTAAAGATCCATGAGCTTCAACCAGGGCATCATGGGTAGCAATTGCTTCAAACTTATTGCTTGCTGAAACAAAAGGGTATCCCGTTAGTTTTGCAATGAGATCTGCTACCTTAATATCAAACCCCTTGGGAGTATTTAAACCCGTTCCTACGGCGGTTCCTCCAAGAGCTATTTCTAACAAGCGGGGCATACTGCGTTTTATTGATTCAATTGAATGATCCAACATTGATACATATCCTGAAAACTCCTGTCCCAGAGTTAGAGGGACGGCATCCATATAATGCGTCCTGCCAATTTTTACAATGGATTTCCAGGCCGCAGCTTTTGTAGCCATACCTTGGCAGAGTATTTTAAGTTTAGGCAGAGTATGTTCTGTTAAAGTGCTAACGGCAGCAATGTGCATGGCTGTGGGAAAAGCGTCATTGGTGGATTGGGATTTGTTGACATCATCATTGGGGTGGATGTAAAGCTTGTCATGATCCAGTGATTTTCCAGCCAGGATCTGGGCTTTATTTGCAATGACTTCATTTGTGTTCATGTTTGTCCCGGTTCCAGATCCGGTCTGCCATATTTTTAAAGGAAATTGGTCATTTAATTTTCCATTAATGATTTCATCACAAACCAGTGAGATCAATTTTTCTTTTTTGTCCGACAAAAGTTTAAAAGATGAATTTGTTTTTGCTGACGCCTTTTTAAGGAACCCAAAAGCCCGTATCAATTCAAAGGGCATGAGTTCATCCCCTATTTTAAAATTTTGCAGGGTACGTTGGGTCAGGGCTCCCCACAAACAATCTGTCGGAATCTCAATTTGTCCCATTGTGTCTGTTGCAATTCTAATTTTCATGATGCCTCCTCAAGCCTTGTCCACCAGCCAGTCTGACAATATAAATTAATATTATAGTTAACATAATTATATTATAAAAAGCAAAGATAATAAAGCAAGCTTTCAATGCAATGCGTGCAGTTTTATCAATACGATTGTAACCCATGATGAAGCTCCGGCCATATTTTTTCTGGTCTTATGCAGGCCTGATCCCTGCCCTGATTACTTTTTCTGCCATGTATTTTACAGGTTTTTTTGTAAGTTTTTATATTAACAAGGCTGCAGCTTCTGAACAGCGGGTTACTGTCCTGAGCTTCAAGGGGCTTGCATATAATCTTTCTTACGGAGTGCTTGGAATTTTGTATGCTTTTTTATTAAAGGCTCAGAAAGAAGGAGTTGTTGTTTCTGACGCTTTGGAGAACAAGATTTTTATAGACACATTTATTTGGTTCCCAGGTTCATTTACCCTGGTATTTATCGTTTTGATCCTGATATATTGGATTTGGTTGCGCAACACATCAAGTAAGCTGCGGCTCTAAACCGTTCTGACATTTATTCAAAGCTGCTCTGACCTGTGGTATGGATTTTGCTGTGATATTTATTAGATATTATGGTTGACACATA
>JAGLHT010000091.1 GCA_023143455.1 Desulfobacterales bacterium | reverse complement strand
TTGCAAATTTAGAATTAAAAACAAGATTCATAAAATCTATGTAGCCAAGAGGAGTTGATAGATGAATGGATGTTTTGTTTGCAAGAATTTTATTTAAGTTGTATTCTTTTAGTTTTGCAAGAGTCCTTGGATGAACAGGGAATATTAAGGGTATCTTTTTTGAAATACCTGCTTTAACAGCTACCATGGTTGCGGCAACAGTTGAATTTACATCTCCTACTACAATGGTAAGGTCTGGTTTGTCTTTTAAAAGAACTTTTTCATAGGCTATCATAACATTAGCGGTTTGGAATGCATGGGTTCCTGATCCTACACCAAGGTGTATATGTGGCTCAGGGAGGTTGAAGTTTTTAAAGAAGACATCTGACATGTTGAGGTCGTAGTGCTGACCCGTATGAACAATTATTGGTTCAAAGCCTTCTCTTTTATTAAGCTCATGATAGAGAGGGGCAATTTTCATGAAGTTTGGTCGGGCTGCTGCTATTAAGTGTATTTTCAAGGTTTTAAGAGGATCCGCTTTTCTCAGGGAATTTAGTTTCTAATAACCCTATTAGGGGGAGGATTGCCTCACCTATAACAATATATTCTCTAATAGTTGCACTATAAGTCTTTCGATCCTTTGAAAAATCATCGAAATTATCAACCTCTGTTATATAGCTCTCAACAGCTTTAATTGAATCTAAAATATCTTCAATACAGAGCCTTAGATCTCGTTTAGGCATAAATTATATCTTTCAAAACATATTCTCTGGCTATTGGTTTTAATGTACTCTCAATTCCTAGATCGACTTTATGTTTTAGGTTTTTCTCTAAATGTTTTTTGAGTCCAAAAAAACTTCTATATTTATTTTCAGATTCAATTTCTACAGCGATATCAATATCACTGCCCTTTTTTGCTTCATTCCGTGCATAACTCCCAAAGAGACCGATGCTGGTGACACCGTATTTTTCATGCAGTTCTTGCTTATGTAGAACTAAAAAGTTGATTATCCCTTGTTTGTCCATTGTTCCCATCCTATATTTGATTTTCACGCTTCTTTGACCAATTGATCATAGTATTTTTGTGCATCGTCGAATTCTAACAGGTCTTCACCATTATTATCTTTCATCAAGTGGAAAAGAGCATGATTTTCAAGAATTTCTTCGATTTTATTAAAAGTCTCAATGGGCATTTGAACGGCTATTTTTTTATTATTCTCATCAACAATATATTGTTTATTAATAAGTTTCATTTTATTTCCTCTATGCTATTCTTCAGTTAACTATTTATACTTTGAAAATACAGCCTGTCAGTCATATTGCCAATATTTGGATATTATCAACTATTCGTTTGGCAGTTTTATCATCCCAAAGTTCTGGTATGGTGCCTTTTGGGAATAGTCCTGTAAGTATTTTTTCAGTTAGTGAAGAGAGTTCCTCTGGAGTGCAGACCTGCTTCAAGGTGCGCTGTTTTTACACCTGATTTAACAGCTACCATGAAGGCTGCAACAGTTGAATTTACATCGCCTACAACAATGGTAAGGTCTGGTCTGTCTTTTAAGAGAACTTTTTCATAAGCGATCATGACATTACCTGTCTGGAATGCATGGGTTCCTGATCCTACGTTAAGGTGTATGTGTGGTTCAGGGAGGTTGAAGTTTTTAAAAAAAACATCTGACATGTTCAGGTCGTAGTGCTGACCAGTGTGAACAATTATTGGTTCAAAGCCTTCTCTTTTATTAAGCTCATGATAGAGAGGGGCAATTTTCATGAAATTTGGTCGGGCTGCTGCTATCAGGTGTATTTTCATTGATTAATTTTATTAATATGGTGAAGAAAATAATTAAGAGATGCAACCATAACGTTTTTTTTTATCGGATAAGGCTCGGTTACAGAGGCGATTAGTCCCTTCCTATATGTTAAAACACTAATACTGTTTTCAGTATTATAAAATTTGTATTTGTAAATATCATAAATGCAATATGAAATTACAAATATAAGGCTAAATATGATTAGTTTTTTTATTTTGACTTTAAACTTGGGGAAGAGGGTCAAGGCTCTGTCAAACCTTTTGCTTTTCTCCAGTCAATTTGTGGATATTGTTTTAGTAACTCACCTCTGGTAATCTTATCCAGGTTTTTCAAGCTTTCACCAATGGCTATGAGTTGCATACAAATTGAATCAAGTTTTTCCATACCGGCAGGAGAGCTTGTGAAATCGTTGACAGAGCTCACAGGTTCAAACCTATCCAAAATAATCTGAGTTGATGTATGTATCTGCTCAAGAACATGCATCGCAAGATTTAGGTCATACATAAACCGCTTCCTTATCAATTCTCTGTTTTAAGAAAGAATCCATTTGTGGACGGTAACTGACCACATCTACCTTGACTTGGAAATAGTCTTCTAAATCCTGCTTGATGCCAATCAGGTTGAATAAATCTTGTTTTTGTAGAGCTACAATGATATCAAGATCACTATATTTATTCATTGTTCCCCTAGCCACAGAGCCGAAAATACCCAGCTTGAGGATGCCATATTTTTTGCTGCTTTTTTGTTTGTATCTTTGTAAGGATTGTAATATATCATCATTTCTCATAATTTTTCCCCTTATTACACACTATAAATTTTATAATTATACATGATAGGATGTCAACGGTTATCATTTTAAATTTTGTATATTATCAACAATACGGGCTGCGGTTTTACCATCCCAAAGTTCCGGTATGGTGCCTTCAGGAAATTGCCCTGCCAGTATTTTATCAGTTAGTGAAGAGAGTTTCTCTGGAGTGCAAAGGCGATTAGTTCCTTGAGTTATTGTAAGAGGTCTTTCTGTATTTATTTAAGTTTGCAAGAGTCCTTGGATGAACAGGGAAAATCAAAGGGATCTTTTTAGAAATATCAGCAATTTTTTTGCAGAGCTTTTCAAGGATTTCAGGGTTATCAACATTGGAAGGGCGGTGCAAAGTTACAAGACCGTATTCTCCTTTTGAGCAAGCAAAGTTTTTATATACAGATATACTTTCAATTTTATCTCTTGTCATTTCAAGAGAATCTATCATGACATTACCTGTTTGGAATGCATGGGTTCCTGATCCTACATCAAGGTGTATGTGTGGTTTAGGAAGATTGAAGTTTTTAAAAAAAACATCTGACATGTTTAGGTCGTAGTGTTGACCAGTATGAACAATTATTGGTTCAAAGCCTTCTCTTTTTTTGAGTTCATGATAGAGAGGGGCAATTTTCATGAAATTTGGTCGGGCTGCTGCTATCAGGTGTATTTTCATTGATTAATTTTGCAAAAATGGTTTCAAAGGAAAAAGCATATTAAAAATATTGATTTCAAATATTGTTAAAATTTACCAAGTTGGTTTTGTGAATAAGAATATTCTGTATATAAATATTATCAAGATGAAAACTGTCATTTCCGTTATATAAGACATATCCTTCCTGACAACTGTCATTGATGAGTTTTCTAAATCGTTTTATACCTTTTAAAAAATCATTGGTAAAAGTAGCAGACGATTTAATCTCAATTGGAATTAATTGCCTCTGGTGTTTTATTATAAGGTCGACTTCATTCCCGTGGGTGTCACGATAGAAAAATAATTGAGGACGTTTCCCTTGATTATATTGTGATTTTAATATTTCAAGAATTATTAGGTTCTCATACAGACCTCCTCGGAGAGGATCTCGTTTAGTTTGATTTATAGTTTCAATGCCAAGTAAATGAGCAACCAGTCCGGTATCTGTAAAATATATTTTTGGAGACTTGATGACTCGTTTGTTAATATTTTCAAAAAAGGGGTTTAATTCAAAGATAACAAAGGAAGCCTTTAAAATGCTTATCCAGTTTTTAATGGTTGCCACTGACAGACCAATATCATTGCTTAAAGAAGTATAATTGACAATTTGCCCAATGCGACCTGAGAGCAATGTTAAAAATCTCTGGAACAGGTTCAGGTCTTTAATATTAATAATTGATCTTACATCACGTTCAACATATGTCTGGACATAGCCATTGTAAAAACGAGGAACAGCTAAATTGTCTTTATGCAACCGAGGGAATGAACCCTTAATGATTATTTCATAAGCATCCCATTTTTTTTTGTACTGGCAAAGTTCGGGTAGGGAAAAAGGCAGTAATGTCAAGAGAGCTGTCCTTCCTGCCAGTGTTTGACTGACTGCTTGATGAATATCTGGTTGATGGCTGCCAGTCAAAATGAACATGCCTGGTTTTTGTTTTTGATCAACAATCCCCTGAATATAGGAGAGCAATACTGGTAACCGTTGTATTTCGTCAAGTACAGCACCTTGAGGGATGTTATTTAAAAATCCTCTTGGATCGGTTTCTGCAGCGGTTCGAATATCAGGGTTTTCCATTGAAAAGTATGGCTTGTCCGGGTATGTCATCCTGACAAGTGTAGTTTTCCCCGACTGTCGAGGCCCCAATACAGTTACTACCGGGTATTCTTTTGCAGAAGTAATTAGTTCTTTTGTTATATCTCGGGTAATCATATTAAGAATCATATGTTATTTTGTGAAAATATGCAAGCGGACTTATGGATTTTCACATGTTTAGGCCATAACATAGTGTTGACCGGTGTGAACAATTATTGGTTCAAAGCCTTTTCTTTTATTAAGCTCATGATAGAGAGGGGCAATTTTCCCTGAAAGAATATCATGCATGCTAACTCCCTTGGGAAGGGCTCCCGGATTGAAAAATTCGATTCTATTAAGCCCATGAGATGGTTTGAATTGTGTATCCTTTTGTAGTATTTCCCTTTAATGCTTATTGGCTTAATGGGATAGGAAATAACAGAAAGACTGATCACTGTTTTGCCTTCATGGATGAAACTCTCTGCATCAGGAATTATTGAAGGTGAAGTCGAATTCTTTATTTGATTAATCCACTGTTGAATACTCTCTTGTGTAATATCAACCCCAATAATTTTACCTTTATCATTTATACCAATCAGGACAGTGCCACCATTACTGTTAGCAAAGGCTGACAGGGTTTCCATAGTTTCCTTACCAAAGGAGGTTTTAAACTCCAGAGATTCGGACTCGCCTTTTGCTATGAGAGTTTGAATGTTTTTATTCATTTTTAAAAAAGCCTAAATATAGTTTAGTGGTATTTGAATGATTTTTATCAGTGAGATGTTCAGGTCGTAGTGCTGACCAGTGTGAATAATTATTGGTTCAAAGCCTTCTCTTTTATTAAGCTCATGATAGAGAGGGGCAATTTTCATGAAGTTTGGTCGGGCTGCTGCTATTAGGTTTTTTTAATTAATGATCTTATCTTGCCATAGTTTTTGTAAGAAAATACGCCATGGCATAATTTTGATACCGCTATGGATTCTCTCTTCATTTTCATTGCAGACAATAATGGCCTGTTTGGGACTGTACAGTTCAATAAATGATTTCATGGGTCTAAGAGATCTTTTGTCTATTGTTGCCCCACCTTTAATTTCAACAGCAACTTCACCTTTGCCAAGTATAAAATCGACTTCTTGTCCTGATTTTGTTCTCCAGAAATTTATTTCATAATCGATTTCATGGTATGAACTATGAGCTAATATTTCAAGATAGATAAAATGTTCAAAAGCATGACCAAACTGCTCTCCTTTCTCTTCTTCAATTGTGCGTTTGCTGATATTTCCAGCAACTCCGACATCGAAAAGATAGAATTTTGGAGCCTTACTGATAACTTGTCGTTCCTGTCTTCTTTTAAAAGGCAGAACAAATGTCCCTAAAAGAGTATCCACCAGAATCTGATAATATTCCTTGACTGTCTTGGAACTGACACCGCATTCACGGGCAATATTACTATAATTTATCAGAGAACCATGGGAATAGCCCATTGCCTCGAAAAATCTGGAAAAAGCCGGAATGTTTCTGCTCAGGCCTTCATTGAATATTTCTTCTTTTAGATAATCTTGAACATAGCTGCGAAGGGAACGTTTGTAATTATGTTGTTGATAATGTGCCGGAATCAGACCATGATTCAATGTCCGGAGTAAATTCAAATTTTCTACTTCTTTTGAAACCAGCCCGAACAGTTCAAAACGCCATGCCCTGCCACCTAGCAGGTTGGCTTGACCTCGTTTGAGTTTTCTGGCAGAAGAGCCGCATAAAATAAAATTGATCCTTTGATTTTCAATAAGCCAGTGAACTTCGTCAAGTATCTGGGGAACTTTTTGTACCTCATCGATGATAACAGGATATTTAAAAGCTTGTTCCTTTTTTGCAAGCAGCCTCTCCCGGAGTAAAAATGGAGATTTGGAATATTCAAGAAATGTATCTGTCTGCAAAAAATCAATAAAAATGCTTTGAGGGAATTGTGCACGCAATAAAGTTGTTTTCCCTGTTTTTCTCGGGCCCCATAAAAAAGCTGATTGATTAATCGGCAGATCAATATTCAGTATTCTGTTAAATGTTTCCATTTTGACGCTTCCTCCGAATTAGTTCAACTAATTCGGAGAGTAGTTTGTTTTGGTTTGTTTGTCAATATTTGTATATTATCAACTATGCGTATTGCAGTTTTACCATTCCAAAGTTCTGGTATGCCTTCTATTTATGCTTGTTTTTAAAAAAATTAACATACCAGTCCATGGATTCTTCAAGTCCACCATTAATAAAAATTTTTTTTTTAAAAAAACCAGAGACCCATTAGGTTAGGTGTGCTGAAACAGATGCACCGACATCTGTAGCTATCTTAATAGCTTTTTTACAAATAGCATCATCAGGGTCATAGTATGGATTGAATAACTTACTTTTGAAAAGAATTTTAGCGGAATCAAGATTGTCTTCAGAGTATTTTAACCAAATTTTAGTTTCTTCTTTCATATATTATTTCACCTGTTTCAATATCATTTAAGAAACTTCCTGCTGCATTTGGCTGAATTGGTATTATATCATAAGGAATCGTGGCTATTAATTCTCGCATCAACTTTCTATATTTCATAGATAAGGTCATGTATTGTTCATTGCTATTTTGGAACACTGCAATATCAATATCATTAGGATTATTTGAATTGATGAATGAACCAAACACAATGATTTTTTGGATTTCTTTTTCGTTAGATAGCTTGTTTTTGATTTGGGTCTTTATTTTTTCTTTTTGTTTTTTAGAAAGTTTCATAATAATTTATAATAGCTTATGATAATATTTTTGGCAAGAAATCCTGAATCAGTTCTTTATCATACATAAATGGCTTCTTTATCTATTCTGCTTTTTAAAAAAGCATTCATTCCATTACGTAAACGAATAATATCTACCTTTTCCTTTAACTCATATTTAATTGTACCTAATAAAAATAAATCTGGTGAGTTTAATTCAATAATAATATCAATGTCGCTGGATTCATGTGCAGAATCTCTTGCTACAGATCCAAAGATTCCGATTTTTGAAAAATTATATCTCTTATAATTTTCTATTTTAATTGTGGAATCTCCTTGTGCCCGATAGTCTCTATGGACAATCATATTAATTACAATTTCTCTGATGGCTTCAAGGGGGTAATCCCACACCTCTTCTCTTTCAGGTTTTCCAGTAATAATAAAACGTTTGTTTATATGCTTGCGCATAAATTCGATGCATGTTTTTACTTCCGAGAAAAGGTCGTCCCTGATGGTAACACTGTCTTTTATGCTTATTGTCGAATTCTTTATTTGATTAATCCACTGCTGAATACTCTCTTGTGTAGTATCAACTCCAATAATTTTGCCTTTATCATTTATACCAATCAGAACAGTACCACCATTGCTGTTAGCAAAGGCTGACAGGGTTTCCATAGTTTCTTTACCAAAGGAGGTTTTAAACTCCAGAGATTCGGACTCGCCTTTTTTTATGAGAGTTTGAATGTTTTTATCCATGATATTTACAGGCTACTCATAAAAACAATGGGTATCAAGCTTGTTTTGTCGTGTTGAATTTGATCTGGCTGCTGCTATTAGATGTATTTTCAAGGGAGCTTAAGTTCCTTGCAAAAAGTTTCTACGGGAAGTACTCTTACACCATTTTTTTTATAGTCTCTGGTGCCTTGATGCACTTGGTAAAAAGCAGGTATTGGTGTCCTTTCCTTGAAATAGAAAATAGCAGGATTTATACTTTTTTCTCCTGTCTTGCACTCCACTGCAAACGTTGGGACTCCTTCTTTTAATACTACAAAGTCAACCTCTCGTTTGTCAGTATCTCTTAAAAAACGTAGTTCCATGGAGAATCCTTCTGTGTCTTCGATAAAGTTGCAGTATTTTAAAAGGTGTGATGCAATAAAATTTTCAAACCTTGGACCATGATCTTTTAGGAGTGACCAGTCCCATAAGTACAGTTTTTGCTCCTTTTTTACAGCACGAACTTTTGGGGGACCATAAGGATGAATTCTAAAGCAGTAATACATTCTTTCAAATATGGCAAGCCATCTTTCAGCTGTTTCATGGGCGACCTGAAGCATTTCCTTGATGTTTTTTACAGATAGCGGTGAGCCAACACGATTGGGAAGCTCCTGGGCAAGCAATTCAAGCA
>JAGLHT010000090.1 GCA_023143455.1 Desulfobacterales bacterium | reverse complement strand
AAGTGTCAACCATATCAGTTTATTGTTTTTGATTTTTTATGAATATTAAATTATTTTATAGTATGGTATAAAAATATTTAACAGGTTGATTAATAATAAAAGGTAAGTATATAGAAATAATCAAATGCATTTTAAAAGCCTGAAAATAAATATTATTATCAATATTGGAATCTTGCTAATAACAGGTATGTTAATAACAGATTTTATTATTACAAGTTTTTCAAAAAATGAGATAATTAAAGCAGAGTTTTCAAAAACAGAGATTATTCTGTTTAATATTAAAAACACTATCTCACAATTTGATAATGATTCAAAAAAAGATGATAATATCAAAAAATATCTTTTTCAAATTGTTGAACAATTTGATATCTATTCGATATATTTTTTCAATAAAACCGAGCATAGTGTTTATAAAAATCATAAGATTCCACATAATTCAAAAAACATAATCAATCAGCAACAAATTCAACATTATACGTTCCAGGCTATTGATAAAAACAGACAGATTTCTCATTATTTTGGTCAAACCTGGGGAATATTCTGGCAAGATAAAAAGTATCTTTCAATATCATATCCTGTTGACAAAAATATGGGGATTACTTTTGTAATTGCCTTGGATAATGTTTATTCCACGTATCGGGAAAAGCAGAAGATAATTTTATTTTATATACTATTTAATACTATTTTTTTATGTTTTATTGCTTTAATAAGATTTTCAAATATTATAATAAAGCCGATAAAGAGACTTACAAATATTGCAAAAGAGTATAATGGAGAAAACGATACTCTCTATATGTTACATCCTGTTGAAAACGAGTTTGGGATTCTTTCCAGTTCTTTAAACTCTATGATAAATAGAATATCAGATGATAAACAAAAACTTGAGCACAATATTGATGAATTAAAAAAAGCTCAGGTTGAAATGATCAGAGCAGAAAAAATGTCCTCGATTGGCAAACTCTCAGCAGGTGTTGCCCATGAAATTGGGAATCCATTAGGTATTGTTCTTGGGTATCTTGAATTGTTAAAGCAAAAGAATATTTCTGATAAGGATAAACATGACTTTTTAAACAGATCAGAGATTGAAATACAACGAATAGATAAAATTATTAAACAATTATTAAACCTTTCAAGAAGATCTAAGATAGAATACTTACCAAATTCAGTGCATGAAATTATTAAAGATACAATTAGTATTTTAAAAATTCAGCCTTCTTTTTCAAAAATTGATTTTAAATTAGAGCTTAATGCTTATAATGATACAGTAAGGTCTGATGGGGATCAGCTAAAACAGGTGTTTTTAAATCTTATTTTAAATGCTGCTGATGCAATCTTACTTAAAAAGTCTGATAATAAAACTGGTCTTATTGAAATCAAAACAATAGAAATAGAGGAAAAATATAGTTCGTTTTTAGAAATCAGAATTTTTGATAATGGTACTGGTGTTTCAAAAGATGATTTAAATAAAATTTTCGATCCGTTTTTTACCACAAAAGAGCCTGGTTCAGGAACTGGTTTGGGGCTCTGGGTATCTTATATGATTGTTGATGAAATAAATGGAAGTATTCGGACTGACTTAGGTGAGGGTACTACATTTATTATTAAGTTGCCATTACAAAAGAATGGAAATGACTGATATGAGTACAAAAGCAAAAACAATTTTAGTGATTGATGACGAAAAGAATATGTGTCATATGCTTCAAAAAATACTTCAAAATTCCGGGTACAATGTTGATACTTCTTTTGACAGTGCCGAGGGATTAATAAAAATAAATGATTTTAAGTATGATTTTATTTTGTGTGATCTGAAAATGCCCGGGATTGACGGTATCGGTGTTTTAAAGAAAATTCAAAATAAAATTAAAGAAACTGCTGTTATTATGATGTCCGCCTATGGCACTATTGATACAGCTATTGAAGCAATAAAACTTGGGGCATTTGATTTTATTTCAAAGCCATTTAAGCCTGATGAAGTTTTAATTGTTTTAGAAAAAGCTTTAGAGAAAATGGAGTTAAAAAAGGAGAATACGCAATTAAAAAAACAGATCAATGATATTGAAAACAGATATAAATTTAAAAATATTGTAGCAAAAAGTAAAGAAATGCAATCCATTTTTAAGCTTTTAAATAAAATATCCGACTATAATACAACTGTTCTAATCACAGGAGAAAGCGGAACAGGAAAAGAATTGATTGCAAAAGCAATATATTTTAATTCCAATAGAAATGAACAATTATTGATACCTGTTAATTGCGGAGGGATACCAGAAAATTTATTGGAAAGTGAGTTGTTTGGATATAAAAAGGGAGCGTTTACAGGTGCTGATAAAGATAAGAGAGGGCTTTTCGAAGAAGCTGATAAAGGTATCCTTTTTTTAGACGAAATAGGAGAGATGCCTCTTACTTTACAGGTGAAATTGCTAAGAGTTTTACAGGAAAATGAAATTCGACCATTGGGAGCTTCAAAAACAAAAAAAATAGATGTACGGATTATTGCTGCAACATCAAAAGATCTTCAAGAAGAAGTTAATAAGGGAAGATTTCGTGAAGATTTATTTTATAGGTTGAATGTGATGCCTGTAAAACTTCCTGCGCTAAAAAACCGAACTGAGGACATTCCGTTGTTATGTGAATTTTTTATTAACAGATATAATAAAAAATTCAATAAAGATGTACAAAAGGTATCCTCTTCAGGTTTAACAAAATTATTTGACTATAATTGGCCAGGGAACATCAGGGAACTTGAAAATATTATTGAAAGAGCAATGATTTTAACAGAAGAAAGAGTGTTGGAGCCCGATGTTCTAAATATTGAATCAGGTTCAAAAAGAGAAGAAACTAGAAAAGCAGACTATTCAGGATTTTCGTTAAAAGAAGCGAAAATAGGGCTTGAAAAAAGAATGATTACAAGAGCCTTGGAAAAAACAAATGGAAATCGTACCCAATCTTCAAAATTACTTGAAATCAGCCATCCTTCATTGCTTACAAAAATGAAACAATATAATATTTTATAAGTATAAAAAAAACTTGTTTTAATCTAAGAGTGCATCTATAAAAAGCTTTGCATCAAAGGTTTGAAGGTCTTCTATGCTTTCTCCTACACCAATATATTTTATTGGGAGATTTAATTTGTTTGCAACTGCGCCCACAATACCGCCTTTTGCTGTTCCGTCAAGCTTGGTTATGGCAATTGATGTGAGGTTTACTGCTTCATGAAAAAGCTCAGCCTGGGAAAGTGCATTTTGACCGGTAGTAGCATCTAACACCATTAATACTTCATGGGGTGCCCCTTCCAGGCTTTTCCCTATAGAGCGTTTTATTTTTTTTAATTCTTCCATAAGATTTTTCTGGGTATGTAGTCTTCCTGCTGTGTCAATTAATACAAGGTCAATCCCTCTTGCTTTGGCAGCTTCGACTGCATCAAAAGCAACAGCAGCAGGGTCAGCACCTTCCTTATGTTTTACAAAAGAGGCAGAAGCTCTATCAGCCCAGATTTTGAGCTGTTCAATTGCGGCTGCTCTGAATGTGTCTGAAGCGCCTATTAATACTTTTTCTTTAAGCAAGGTATGCTTCATAGCTATTTTTCCAAGTGTTGTTGTTTTGCCTGTGCCATTAACTCCTACAACCATTGTAACATGGGGTTTAGATTTAGGCTTTTCATCAGGTTCTTTTTTGAGTGGGAAAAGTTTGAGAAGTTCTTGTTTTAAGACAAGTTTGAGTTCATTAGCTGTGTTAAGTTTTTTGGCAGCCTTTGTTATTGTTTCCATTATATTCATGGAGTTTTCAACACCAAGGTCTGAGGTAATTAGAAGTTCTTCAAGCTCTTCTAATAAGGTATCATCAATTTCTTTATCTTTAGAAAAGAGTTCACTTATATCTGTTGTTAAAATATCCCTTGTCTTTGAAAGCCCTTTTTTGAGTTTTGAAAATAAATTAAACTGCAATTTGCTGCTCCTTAAATGGTAATTGAATTATTTGTTCTTTTTTACATTTTTATTTGAATTGAATCAATAGTGTATGCAAAAACAAATTTCAAATTATTGCTTTAAAGAAGATTATATAATAAGTTCGTTAAGAATTTTAAATT
Source organism: Desulfobacterales bacterium (assembly GCA_023143455.1). GTDB lineage: Bacteria > Desulfobacterota > Desulfobacteria > Desulfobacterales > Desulfobacteraceae > JAIOSM01. The sequence continues at coordinate 4,757 of JAGLHT010000090.1, read as the reverse complement.
AAAGGATTGTGACAAAATCGCAGGAGGGCAATTGATTAACAGATTAAAACAGCAATGGTTTTTTGTAGGGCTTATTCTTGTGCTAGCAGGTGTTGTTCTTGACTTCTCAGGAAAATTTGCATTTGCAGGAAATTATCTTAAAGCAAGACATGGATCAGATATTGTGATTTTTTCAATTTTTATCATGTCAGGCTTGATAGTTGAGATAGAAGAGATAAAATCCGGGGTTAAGGATGTTTCTTCAACTCTTATTACTCTCTTTGTTATAGTTATTATATCTCCTGTTGTTGCAGGTTTATTATGTTTGTTCCCGCTTCAAAAGGGTTTGATAATTGGTCTTTTTATTGTAGCAGTTATGCCAACTACTCTTTCTTCAGGCGTTGTTATGACCAGAGAAGCAGGAGGGAATATGGCCCATGCACTTTTTGTTACTATTTTTTCAAATTCCATATCATTTATTTCAATCCCTTTGGTTTTATCCTTGCTTTTGTCATTATTCTTTGAGAGCCAAAATGTTCAAATTGATCAGATTTCAATAGTAATACGGCTTTTTTCTCTTGTGGTTGTTCCTTTGACAATTGGATTAATTGCAAAAAGTTATTTTGTAACAATAAAACAAGAAACAAAAAAGAAGATGCAGGTCTTAAATCAAATTTTTGTGCTTGGCATTCTGTTTATGGCAGCTTCTGGTGCACGGGATATGTTTGGGAGTAATTTTAAACAGCTTTTCATAATAGTATTAATTGTAACTATTTTTCATTTAATACTTTTGTTATTCTCTTTTTATTGCACAAAGTTATTTAAAATAGGGAAGGGCAGGTATGAGAGTGTTATTTTTATGGGTTCTCAAAAGACATTGCCCCTTTCTGTAATAATCCAGCTTACATATTTTAGCGAGTATTCTATTGCGCTTCTTGTTTGTGTTGTGCATCACTTTATTCATCTTATGATTGACGGGTATATTTCTGTAAAAATGAAAAACCAGAATAGTTAAAAAAATAATGTACAAACAAGCTTTACTTTATTGGCTACTGTCGTTAAAATTATAAGTTATTATAAATAGCAAAAGGCAGATATTGTTATGGCAGAAATGGATAGCCGGCATTATGAACTTCAGGACAGAATAGACAAGCTTGAAACCCAAAAAAGTACTCTTCTTCGAGAGCTTGATGATATTGAAGAACAATATGGGAAAACAGATAAGCTATATAAGAAATATCTACCATTAATAGTTGATTCTGTTGCTGACAGTGATTCAATGTTTTCAGATGTCTGCAAAGAGTTGAGTCTTGCCCTTAAAAAAGGGGCATCCTTAGGAAAGCTTGAATATATTTTTAATCAGCTTAAAGATGTTCTTTTAAAAGAAGAAGTTGAAGCTGTCCATGGGAAAAAGGGCTGGCTGCCTTCTTTTGTAAAAAAGTCTTCTTCAAGTTTAATTGAAGATTTTAAAAATGGATACCATGATATTGTAAATAGTCTAAAATCAACCATGGGTAAAGAATATAATAAACGGCTTGATCTTATTACAGACAAGCTTAATCAGTGTTCAACTTCAAATGATATCAATGAGATACGTAATGTTCTTTTTGCGCTTCTTCAAACATATATTTCTGATACTGCCCAGGATAGAGAAAAAATCACTGCATTTGTCCAGGAAATCGTTAAAGGTATTTTTGATATTGAAACAAGCCTTGCTGCATCATATAAACATACCGGAGACATAATAAAATTAAATAATGGGTTTGAGTCAGCTCTTACTTTAGAGCTTGATGGATTAAAAGAGAGCTCAAATGTTGCTCAAGAGTTAGAAGATTTAAAAAGAAAAATTGCTGAACGACTCGCAGCTATTGATAATGCCTTGAAAGATAAAAGAGCAAAGGATCAGGCTATAAAAAATGGTGCAAAACAAACCATTGAAGCATTTAAAAAAGGGTTTGTAAAACTTAAAAAAGAGCTTACCGAGGCAACGGAGCAATCAAAAGAACTTGAAGAGAAGATGTATCAGGATCAACTTACAGGTGCTTATAATAGAAGAGCTTATGACAAACGTGCAGTAGAAGAGATGGACAGGTTTCAAAGATATGGGAATGTTTTTTCACTTTTACTCATTGATGCGGATCATTTTAAAAATATAAATGATAAATATGGTCATGCTGTAGGTGATAAATGTTTAAAAGAAATTATCAGAAGAACAATGACACTTCTTCGTAAGGTGGATATGCTTGCAAGGTACGGTGGAGAAGAGTTTACTATTATTATGCCGGAAACTGATAAGCAAGCTGCAAAGCAAGCTGCTGAAAAAATAAGAAAAAATATAGAGAAAATTGAGTTTGTCTATAAAGAGAAAAAAGTTAAAGTAACTGTGAGCATAGGTGTTGCAGAAATTTCAAAAGATGATAAAAAGTTTGAATCTCTTTTTGAGCGAGCTGATATTGCTGTTTATCAGGCAAAATCTAATGGAAGAAATCAGGTGGTTGCAAATTAAATAATAAGTTGTAGAAGATTAATCAGGAGAAAATATGGGTTCAGTTAGGAAAATTGATATTAATACTTTACTTAATCATTCATTAACAGAAGAAGTAACCTCAGATGTTAATAAAGAAGTAATTGAAAGAAGATCGTTTTCACCAAAAAAAATAGGTGTTTTTTCTGAGGGCTATACATCCCTTGAAGAACAACCACATTATAAATTCAGTAATGATAAGGAAGCTGAAAAGGTTTTGCCTGACATTATAAATAATAATGTTCAGAAAATTATTAATGGTTCTGAAAAATCTAAAAAAGAGAAGGTGTTTTTTAATAAAAAAAGAAATGTTGGTGTTGTGTTTTCCGGAGGTCCGGCCCCGGGAGGTCATAATGTCATAGCAGGGATATTTGATGAGATGAAAAGAGTTAATCCTGACTCGAAATTATATGGTTTTATCCTTGGACCTGATGGGATTATTGAGGGTAAATATACTGAGATAACGGCAAGCCTTGTTGATGCCTATAGAAATATGGGCGGTTTTACCATGATTAAAACAGGAAGAACAAAAATAGATTCTAAAGAAAAAATAGATTTTTCAAGAAAAGTTTGTCAGAAACTTTCGCTTGATGCACTGGTTGTAATCGGCGGAGATGATTCCAATACAAATGCAGCTTTTCTTGCCCAGGAATATAAAAGTTATGGAATACAGGTTGTTGGCGTTCCAAAAACGATTGATGGAGATATTCAGGTTAAAACTGATTGTGGTGAAACTTTATGTGCAATTTCTTTTGGCTTTCATACTGCTGCCAGGGGTTTTTCCCAGAACATTAGCAATTTAGCAACTGATGCAAACTCAGATGTTAAGTATTGGCACATCTGTAAGGTTATGGGGAGAGTTGCTAGTCATCTCGCTTTGGAAAGTGCACTCCAGACACATGCAAACCTAACATTCATTGGCGAAGAACTCGCAGATTATGTTGATAATGAAAGATTAGAAAAAGCCAAAAAAAATAATGAAATTGATTATACTGCTTTTGGAATAACTCTACGCCATTTATCCAGAGTTATTTGTGATGCAATTGTAAGACGAGCTGCCTGCGGGAAAAATTATGGTATCATGATCATTCCTGAAGGTATTCTTGAGTTTATTAACGAAATCCAAATATTTATAATCAAACTCAATAAAATAATAGCAGATTATAATAATATCCATGACAGTGATTTTCATTCATCTTTTCCAAATTTAAATGAAAAACTGGATTATTTAAAACGCCTTACACGGGGAATAAAATATGAAAACGATATTTCTATATGGAATTTAAGAGATGATGATCTTTTTAATCAACTCCCTTTATTTTTTCAGGAAGGGCTTCTAATTGAAAGAGATACCCATGGTAATTTTCAGTTTTCTCTGGTTAACACAGAAAAGATCATTATGGACATGGTAAAAGAATATCTTGATATGTTGATTGAAAAAGGTGAATACAAAGTCGGGATTGATCAGGAATACTACAGATATACTTTAGGACAATCTGGCCTTAACCCTGAAAAGTTTGGTAAAGCATTGTTTAGAAATTTTGATGATAATAAATTATTCATTGTGAAAAAATCAATTATTTCCAAAAAAACTTTGAAACAGGTACTTGTAGTTGAAAAATTGATTAAAGAGGATGAAGTAGTACCGGAACCGATAATGCAAATTTTTAATAAATCCGTTCCAAAGTTTAAAACCCAGCTTCATTTTTATGGTTATGACGGTCGGGGAAATGATCCAACTCTTTTTGACTGCAATTTTGGGTATAACTTAGGCATGACAGCATTCAGTCTTGTTGCCAATGGTGCTACAGGGCAGATGGCTGCAATAAAAAATCTTGAACATGATTTTGAAAAATGGGAACCTCTTGGAATTCCAATTGCAAAGCTTATGCATTTAGAGGAAAGGAAAGGGCGCCTCGCTCTTGTAATTGAAAGAGCTATAGTTGATACAAATTCTAATGCGTTCCGGGTTTTTAAAGCATTGAGAGAAGAGTGGCTTGCAGCTAACCCGGGAAAAGACAGGTTAAGACGACCAGGACCTGTTCGGTTTACAGGCAAGAGTGAAGAAGATCGTCCCATAACACTTACCCTAAATTCAATATAATATTTTTTTAAAATAATTCTTGCCATTTAATCCGAATGTGCTAAACCTATCTCAATAGATTTTTGTTATTTGATAAATAGTTTATCTAAAATTGGCTTTTGGTTCGGTTTTGATTAAAGATTTGCCTAATAAAGGGTGTTGAAATTGATG
>JAGLHT010000009.1 GCA_023143455.1 Desulfobacterales bacterium | reverse complement strand
CCTTTTATTGAGGTTAATGCTGATAATGATTATGAAGCTATCACAGAGGTTATTGAAAATATCTGGGACTGGTGGATGGAAGAAGGTAATAACCGTGAAAGACTTGGTGAGTTGATTATGCGCCAGGGCTTCCAGAAACTGCTTGAAGTTACAGGTATTGAAGCTAAACCACAGCATGTTGCATATCCAAGAACCAATCCTTATATTTTCTGGAAAGAAGATGAAGTAACTGGTGGCTGGGAACGTGACGTTGAAGAATACAGAAAACATCATCTGAGATAACCATCTGAGATAATTAAGGAGGTAGTTTAAATGGCATTTATATCATCTGGATATGATCCAACAAAACCGATGGAAAACAGAATTTCAGACATCGGTCCAAGAAAATATGATGAATTTTATCCTTCTGTGATTGCAAAGAATAAAGGCAAATGGTCTCATCACGAAATACTTGAGCCAGGAGTTCTTGTTCATGTTGCAGAATCAGGAGACGAAGTATATACAGTAAGAGTCGGCGGTTGCCGTCTTATGAGTACAACTCATATTAACGAGATTTGTGACATTGCTGATAAACATTGTGACGGACATGTTCGTTTTACAACCAGAAATAATATTGAGTTTATGGTTGATTCCAAAGACAAAGTTGAACCTTTGAAAAACGATCTTAAGAGTAGAAAATTTGATGGTGGAAGCCAGAAATTTCCTATTGGTGGAACTGGCGCAGGTATAACAAATATTGTTCATACCCAGGGCTGGATTCACTGTCATACACCTGCAACTGATGCTTCAGGTACAGTAAAAGCTACAATGGATGAAGTATTTAATGATTTTCAGGATATGAGACTTCCTGCAAAATTAAGAATTTCCATGGCATGCTGCCTTAATATGTGTGGTGCTGTTCATTGTTCTGATATAGCTATCCTTGGATATCATAGAAAACCACCAATGCTTGATCATGAGTATCTTGATAAAGTATGTGAGATTCCTCTAGCAATAAAAGCCTGCCCAACAGCAGCTATTAAACCTTCAAAAGTTACTCTTGCTAATGGAACAGAAGTAAAATCAGTTGAAGTAAAGAATGAAAGATGCATGTTCTGCGGTAATTGCTACACAATGTGTCCTTCAATGCCTCTTGCGGATACTGAAGGTGACGGTATTGTTCTCATGGCTGGTGGAAAAGTTTCCAACAGAATCAGCGACCCTAAATTTTCAAAAGTTGTTGTAGCATTTTTACCAAATGAGATGCCAAGATGGCCAAGCATGACTAAGGCTATTAACAGCATGATTAACGCCTACTCAAATGGTGCCAACAAATATGAAAGACTTGGTGACTGGGCAGATAGAATTGGATGGGAAAAGTTTTTTCAAGTATGTGAACTTGACTTTACACATCATCTGATTGATGACTTTCGTCAACAGGCATACATGAGCTGGCGTCAAACTACAAACTTTAAGTTCTAATATTAATATAATTTTGTAGTATTTTAAGGCCGGAGCAAATCAATTTGCTCCGGCTTAAAACCGATTTGGAAGGGAGTTAAATAATGAGTGATCTTCTTGCCGATAAAGAAGCTGCAACCAAAGCAGTTGTTGATTTTCTTACTAAAAAACAAGCAACAAAAACAAAGTTTTATTTTAAAGATTTTTATAAAATTTTTCCCGATGATAAACCTAGAGAGATAAAAAAAGTTATTAACAAGATGGTTACTGAACAGGTTCTGGAATACTGGTCTTCCGGCAGCACAACTATGTATGGTCTTGTAGGCGCTGGAATACAACATTCCTCAGAGGGTGAAGAATAAAAACAGCTATTTTTTTGTATGCAGGATAAATTAAAAAGCTTTCCCGGACTTGTAATCGCCGGATTAAGAGGTGGTTCTGGAAAAACAATTGTTTCTTTAGGACTTACATCTGCATGGACTACAAAGAAATATAAGGTCTCTTGTTTTAAAAAGGGACCTGATTATATTGATGCCGGCTGGCTATCCTATGCCGCTGGCACTCCTTGTTACAATCTTGATACCTATCTTTGTTCTGAAAATCAGGTTACAAATTCTTTTAATAAACATTTTAAAGATTCAGATATTGCTGTTGTTGAAGGTAACAGAGGTTTGTTTGATGCCATTGATACAGATGGTAAAACATGTACAGCCGAACTTGCCAAGCTTTTAGGTTTGCCGGTTCTTTTAGTCGTTGATTGCACTAAGGCGACAAGAACTGTGGCAGCACTTGTTATGGGCTGCATGACTTTTGATCCTGAACTCAATATCATGGGCGTGATTCTTAATCGGGTTGCAGGAAAGAGACATGAAGGCAAGCTTAGAAAGAATATTGAAAAATTTTGCAATATCCCAGTGCTTGGCTCTATACCAAAACTAAGAGGTGATCAATTTCCTGAAAGGCATATGGGTCTGGTCACTTTTGAAGAACACGAAGGATCAAAAGAATGCATTGATCTTTTTTCTAAAGTGGCAAACGAAAATATTGATCTTGATGCAATTTATACTATCTGTAATCAAATTTCTAAAAAAACTATAAAAAAACAACTTACTACAACCCAACTGCCTACAACTCGGGATCTGAAAATTCAACTTGGGACAGCCCAATGTCCAACAATTGGCATCATTAAAGATTCGGCATTTCAGTTCTATTATCCGGATAATATTGAAGCCTTAATTGCAAGAGGAGCAAAAATTAAATATATCAGCCCTCTTAATCAACAAAATATTCCATCTGACCTTGATGCTATTTACATGGGGGGAGGTTTCCCTGAAACCCATGCGGCAAAACTTGCTGCTAATATTAATTTTAAAAGCGCCTTAAAAAAACTTGCAGAAAAAGGACTTCCAATATATGCAGAATGTGGGGGTTTTATATTTTTAGGCCAAAGCATTGAAATAGATAAAAAAGTTTACCCAATGTCTGGCATCCTTCCCGTCAAATTTGGCTTGTCAGAGCGACCCGAGGGGCATGGGTACACATCAGTGAAGGTTGTGTCAAAAAACTCTTATTATGAGAGAGATCAAATAATCAGGGGGCATGAATTTCGATATTCAACTATCCTAGATATTGATTTTAAACCACATGAAATGGCATTTAAAATGGAGCGGGGCAAAGGGATAATTGATAAGCTTGATGGGTTTTCAAGAAAAAATGTTTTTGCAACTTATACCCACATACATACGCTAACTACACCATTGTGGGCAGAAGGTATCATAAAGCAAGCCATACAATATAAAGCATCAAAATAAAGCTTCAAATAGAAAATAGAATATAAAAGAAGAGGCTTTCTGTTTTTAATAAGAAAGCCTCTTTTGTTTTATTATCAGTTTATAGCCTTAAGCCTTTGATTACACTGTATTTATTTTTTCTTCTTTGGATGACATTTAGTACAAGATGCTGGAGCTGGTCCTTTTCTGCCCTTTGGATCACCGGCTTTAATATTAATTTCTTTATGACAATCAATACAGTTTCGATGCATTGCATTTTCAAGCACCATAATATCTTTTTTGTTGTCTTTACTTTTTTTCAATTTTGTATGGCATTCAACACATCTTTGAACATCATCGCCCATTTTAAGACCAGCTATAGGTTTGCCGTCCTTGTCATGGTGGCAATCTCCACAGGAAATACCATATTCTTCAGCATGTTTCTTGTGAGAGAGGGTAGCAGGAACTTTTTTGCGGGATTTATATTCTTTAGATTCCACCTTAAAAGTATCAGCTACATCAGTACCTGCTTGGAGACCAGTTGCAAGAAAAGCCAAAGCAACACCAGTAGCCATTAAAAAAATCAATAATTTTTTGTTCATAACAAGCTTACTCCTTTAATTGTTATCAATTGCATTAGTCAGTATATTTAACTATATCTTTTCTACAACACAAAACCTTTTTCTGTCAAGTTGTATCTTATTCTTTTTTGTTTTGTTTTTCTTCATTATCAAGGCTCTCCTGATCAGCTTCATCATCATTTTTTTCTTCATCAGTTTTCTTTTTTTGGAAAAATTTTGCTCCTAGAATGCTAATTTCATAAAGAATAATCAAGGGTATTGCCATCATGGTTTGAGTGATAACATCAGGGGGTGTGATAAGAGCCGCTCCAGTGAAAAAAATAAGGATCGCATATTTTCTATTTTTTTTAAGAAACCCAACACTGACAAGTCCCATTCTTGCCATAAAAGTTATAACCAATGGGAGTTCAAAAACAAAGCCAAAAGCTAAAAGCATTTTTGCAGCAAATCCAAGGTATTCTTTCATTGAAGGCATAGCCTGAATCGAATCATTGGAAAAACCAAGGAAAAATTCAAATCCATAGGGGAATACAATAAAGTAGCCAAACGAAGAGCCTATCATAAAAAATAATAAAGAGAGCATCACTAATGGAAGTATAAACTTTTTTTCTTTACTATAAAGCCCAGGAGATATAAACATCCAAAATTGATAAAAAAGTACGGGTGTAGCAATGACAACTCCTGAAAGTAATGCAACTTTAAGGTATGTAAAAAAAGCTTCAGGGAGACCTGTAAAAATCATTTTACTATTATCACCCATTGCTTTTATAAGAGGGGCTGTCAAAATTGCAAAAATTTTTTCTTTAAACCAGTATGCTGCAACAAATCCTACTCCAACAGCAATAGAGGAACGCACCAGTCTATCACGGAGCTCTGTTAAGTGCCCTGTTAAAGGTGTTTTGTTTTCAGAGCTCATTTACTTGAAGAGTCCTCACTAGTATCTTTTTTTAATTTTTCTTTTGAGCTGTCTTTTGATGGTTCATCAACATTTTCACTAAGCTCTTTATTAGCTGCTTTGATATTTTTTTGTATTTCCTCTGGGGAGGGATCAATGTCAGCAATTGATGTTTCTATGTTAATACTGTTTTTAAAGTCTTGAGCAGCACCTTTGAACTCCCTCATAGATTTACCAAGAGTTTTTGCAAGGTCAGGCAGTTTTTTTGGACCAATTATTATAAGTGCTAACGCAAGTATAAGTAAGATTTCTGGCATTCCAAGACCGAACATTTTTTTGCTCCTTTAAAATTTTATAACCAATATATTTATAATGGTTTACCATATTGTGTCAAGAAACGATAATGTTTATTTTCGTATTCTTTTTTTAAAAGTTGACTTCTAATTACCTTGCAGGTAGAAAATATTCATAAAAGGAGTACAAAGATATTATGAAAAATATAAGAAAAAAAGTGATAGAAGCAAAATTTTTTTTAACTAATAAAATAAAAAGCCCCTGCGAAGTTGGATTGTTAACAGGATCTTAGAAATGGTAGATACACAGAAATTAAGCATTGCATATTCAAGCTGTCCAAATGATACGTTTATTTTTAATGGCCTTGCGCATAATCTTATTGACACTCAAGGATTGAAATTTATTGTTACCCTGGCCGATGTTGAAACATTAAATCAAAGAGCATTAAATACATCTTATGATATTACTAAGCTTTCCTTTGCCGCTTTTGGATCAGTAAGAGATAAATATAGACTTTTGAAGGTTGGCGCGGCTTTAGGACGCGGGTGCGGTCCTCTTATTATTGGTTGTGCAGGCAGGAAACTGTATAGTACTAATAAGCTGGTGATTGCTGTTCCGGGTATTGGAACCACAGCATATCATTTATTAAAACTATATTTAATTGATTTAGAAAAAGAACTCGGCAAAGAGATCAGACCTCAAATTACCCCTATGCCTTTTGAAAAGATCATGCCCCATGTGCTAGAAGGAAAATCAGATTTTGGAGTGATTATCCATGAAGGAAGGTTTGTCTATCAGAAAATGGGGTTTGATTTGATTTGTGATCTTGGAAAATGGTGGGAGGGGAAAACTTTATTACCCATCCCACTAGGTTGTATTGCTGTGAAAAAAGAGATTGGAATCGAGCTTAGCAATAAAATTGAGAAATTAATAAAAAAGAGTATAAAACATGCAAGAAATAATCCTGGTGCTTCCTATGAATATGTAAAAAAGAATGCCCAGGAACTTGATGATGACGTTATAGATCAACATATTGGATTGTATGTTAATGAATTTACAGAAAAACTCGGAGAAGAAGGAGAGCAAGCGGTGAGAGTCTTTTTTTCAGAAATTGTTAAAGCTGGAATTCTTCCTGAAAGCAGTGAAGAACTATTTGTATCTGACATGAAATAATATGAAAAATAATAATATAACATTTATAGAAAGCGCTATTTATACTTCAGTAAAATTCAATATGATTGATAAAAATGATCAAGTGCTTGCAGGAATCTCAGGAGGACCTGATTCTGTGGCACTACTTCTGTTTTTACTAGAAATTAAAGAAGAATATTCCTTAGAAATTGGCATTGCACATTTAAATCATATGTTAAGAGGAAAAGAAGCTGACAGAGATGAAGAATTTGTGCGCAATCTTGCTGATCGACTTGACATACCATGTTTTGTGGGTAAAAAAGATGTTGCAGCCTTTGCAAAAGAAAATCGATTATCCATAGAAGATAGTGCAAGAAAGGTTAGATATTCTTTTTTAAAAGATATCTTAGAGGAAAATAAATATTCAAAAATTGCATTAGGTCATAATAGAGATGACAATGCAGAACTTATATTGATGAATATCCTGAGAGGTTCGGGTACAAAGGGACTTGCAGGAATTCCACCTAAAAGAGAGAATATAATTATTCGGCCTTTGATAGAAATACAAAAACAACAAATTGTTAAATTCCTTGAATCTATTGATCAGGCCTATATGATGGATAGCTCTAATAAGGATAATAAATATTTGAGAAATTCAATTCGAAACTATTTGATCCCTCTAATAGAAGAAAAATATAATCCTAAAATAAAAGAATCGCTTATAAGGCTTTCTACTATAATTAAAGATGAAGATGAATGGATGGAAAAAGAAACAAAACTAATCTTTAATGAAGCGCTGAAAAGTTCAAAGCCTGATAGCTTAAAACCAGGTATAATAGAGTTATCTATCGATGTTATAAAAAATTGTCATCCTGCATTAAGAAAAAGAATAATTAGAAAAGCGATTAAAAAAATTAATGGGGGATTAAAAAAAATCAGTTCAACCCATGTTGATGCTGCTATAAAATTGTCATTATCCCCAACTTCAGGTGAAAGTATAGATTTTCCTGACCAGATTAGAGTATTTAAGAAAGAAAAAAGCCTTTATTTAAAAAAAGAATCTGTTTCTCTAAGAGAGCTTGGGAAAAAAAGAAAGAACGAAAGGAAGATATAGGCTCGTTCTTAATAAATTAAACTTGTTAAATTTAAATTTATGTTTATTATTGATTAGATCTTTTTATAAATCTTTTAAAGATGATATTTATTACAGAAGAAAGGAATCGTTTTGAATCAATTTTATAAAAATTTATCTCTTTGGTTAGTAATAGTGCTATTGATGGCCATGCTTTATAATATTTTTAACCACCAGCAGGGGTTACAGAAAGAAATAGGATATTCTGAATTTTTAGCAATGGTGGAAAAAAAGAATGTAAAGAATGTTAATATTCAAGGGCAGAATCTTATTGTTACAAATTTTACTGGTGAAGAATATAAAAGCTATGCTCCCAATGATGCTAAGCTTATTGAAATATTAAGAACAAATGGTGTATCCATACAAGCAGCCCCTCCGGCTGAATCTTCCATGTTAATGTCTATTGTTATATCCTGGCTCCCCATGGTTGTTTTAATTGGTGTATGGATATTTTTTATGCGCCAAATGCAGGGCGGTGGCGGGAAAGCAATGTCTTTTGGAAAAAGCCGTGCAAGGTTAATGGATGATAAAAATGAAAAAGTAACTTTTGATGATGTTGCAGGTATTGATGAAGCAAAAGAAGAGCTCACTGAGATTGTTGATTTTTTGAAAGAACCTAAAAAATATACTAGACTCGGAGGTAGAATACCTAAAGGTGTTCTGCTTGTGGGTAGCCCCGGAACAGGTAAAACATTACTTTCAAGGGCAGTCGCAGGAGAAGCAGGAGTTCCATTTTTTACAATAAGTGGTTCTGATTTTGTTGAAATGTTTGTTGGTGTTGGCGCATCAAGGGTAAGAGATCTTTTTGCCCAGGGTAAGAAAAATGCACCCTGTATAATATTTATTGATGAGCTTGATGCTGTTGGTCGTCAGCGTGGAGCAGGTATGGGTGGAGGTCATGATGAGAGAGAGCAGACCTTGAATCAGCTTCTTGTCGAAATGGATGGATTTGAGTCCAATGAAGGAGTAATCCTCATGGCTGCAACAAACAGAGTTGATGTGCTTGACCCTGCTTTACTTCGCCCGGGCAGATTTGACCGTCAGGTTTTTGTGGATATGCCGGATATACGAGGGAGAAAAGGAATCCTCGAAGTTCATATGAAAAAGACTCCTATAGATGATGATGTTAATGTATTGATTATTGCTAAAGGGACCCCTGGCTTTTCCGGGGCTGATTTGGAAAATCTTGTAAATGAAGCAGCCCTTCTTGCTGCAAAAAAAGGCCATGAAAAACTAACAATGATGGATTTTGAAGATTCTAAAGATAAAGTGGTCATGGGACTTGAAAGAAAATCAAAAGTTATCACAGAAGACGAAAAGAAAACAACAGCCTATCACGAAGCCGGACACGCACTTGTGGCAAGGTTTTTGCCCGATGCCATGGCAGTAAATAAAATAACAATAATTCCAAGAGGAAGAGCAGCTGGTCTTACATGGTTTCTTCCTGAAGAATCTGATTTTAGATATAAAGAACAACTGGAAAGTGAACTTGCAGTAGCATATGGTGGAAGAGTTGCAGAAGAGCTTATTTTTAAAAGAATATGCACTGGTGCCTCCAATGATATTAAACAGGCAACTGCGCTTGCAAATAGAATGATCAGGGTTTTTGGCATGAGTGATAATCTTGTACCCATGTCATATGACCAGCACAATGATAATATATTCATTGGAAGAGAGATGACCCAGGCTAGAGAATACTCTGAGGATACAGCGAGAAAGATTGATGAAGAAGTTACTGTCCTTATAACTGAATCCTATAAAAAAGCTCAGGAAATTCTTAAAGATAATGTTGATATTTTGCATGCTCTTGCAGGTATTTTGATTGAAAAAGAAACTGTAATGGGTAAAGAGCTTGATGAGCTTGTAAAATCCATGAAACCTGGTGTTGTATTCCGTGAAAAAGTTAAAGAGGAAGAGACAAAACCTATACCAGAATCAAACCCGGAACCCAAGCCTGTAGCTAAAGCAAAAGTAGATAACGAAGACATAGCATTAGATATTGATGACGATGGTAAAAAACCTGATGATGTAAGTTAGGGTAGGGAGGCTGAAATCTGAGTATGCAAGAATATACTCTTGAATGGGACAGGTTTAAGCTAAAACTTGGGAAAAAACCATGCATTATGGGTATACTCAATGTAACTCCTGATTCGTTTTCAGATGGTGGCAAGTATTTTAATTTTGAAAAAGCTGTTGCCCAGGGTAAAAAACTTGTTGAAGAGGGCGCTGATATTCTTGATATCGGAGGAGAGTCTTCCCGCCCCTTTGCAGAGTCAGTTTCTGAAGATCAGGAAACTCAAAGAGTTGTCCCTGTAATTCAAGAATTATCAAAAATAATAGATATTCCCATTTCAATTGATACTGTTAAATCAAAAGTTGCAGAGCAAGCTCTTAATGCAGGCGCTGCAATGATAAATGATATAAGTTCCTTTGAAAAAGATCCCAAGCTTGCTGATTTGGCAGCTAAAAAAAACATCCCTGTTATTATGATGCATATGAAAGGAACACCTGAAACAATGCAGATTAATCCTGAATATAGTGATCTTATTAAAGAAATAACTGATTATTTTATTCAACGAGTCGATTTTGCTGTGAGAAGAGGTGTTAAAGAGAAGAATATCATCCTTGACCCTGGGATAGGCTTTGGAAAAACTGTCCAGCACAATCTTGTGATTCTCAAAAATATAGATAAGCTTGCAAGCCTTGGTTTTCCTTTGCTGATTGGAAGCTCGAGAAAATCATTTATTCAGAAAATATTGAGCCAGGAGAACAAAAAGGCGAACAAAAAAGAGATAAATGCAGAATCTGAAGAGTGTGGAATAGGAACCTTAGCTTCTGTTGCAGCAGCTTTTTTGAATGGCGGGCACATTGTAAGAGTCCATGATGTGGCAAGGGTTAAGCCTTTTGTACAAATATTAGATTCTATTAAAAATGCATAAAACACTTAAAACATATAAAATGTTTTATTGGACATTGCCTTGCATACTATTATTTGTTTTATCAGGTATTTTCTCAGGATGTCATTCAGCACCTGAGGAAACAAACTTGCTTTTACCTGTTGAATTTTCATCAACCCCTTTAAATCTTATATTAACTTCTCCTTCTGTTGATAAGCTTGAAATTCGAGTTAGTGGAAACCAAAAACAGATTGAAATAATAAAAAACATGAATCTTAAGTATTCTGTTGATCTTTATACTGATCTTGTGTCTGACCCTGCTGGTGAGAAGGTACATCTTGACCCCAGAACATATTATATTCCAGTTTTAAAAAAAAGAATATTCATCCCCAATGGAGTCAAAATATTAAGTATCAATCCTTCGTATATAATGGTCAGCTTAGAAAAAAAAGTTGTAGAGAGTTTTTATGTATCTGTTCCATATACAGGGACTACAGCCCCGGGTTATGTTGCTTTGTCTGCCAGAATAGAACCCGCAATAGTAATTCTTACAGGTCCGGAATCAGTTATTGGGTCTATTAAAAATCTTAAAACAAAACCAGTTGATTTATCAAAAGTAAATGAAAGCTTTAAGAAAAAAATACCTGTTGACTTGAAAGAACTTAACACGACATCAGAGCCAGCAATAGTAACAGTATTTATTCCAATAGAAAAAAAGCAAATCATTAAAACATTTGAAGATATTCCCCTAGAGCTTAAAAATGCAAAGAAAAAAGATAGCGTGAGCCCTTCAAAAATTACATTAACAATAAAAGGCAGCCATGATATGTTAAATAGAAAAGATCTAAAAGAGAAGATTAAAGTCAGTATTGATGCCAAAGGGTTGAAACCTGGTGTTTATGTTCGAAGTGCAGTGGTTGATCTTCCCCTTGAATTGATAATGACAGATGCTGAACCAGAAATTTTTACTGTGAAAATTGAATAAAGAGGAATTAATGCTATTAGTAATTGATGTGGGTAATACAAATACAGTTATAGGTATTTTCAAAGAAGATGTTTTACTTGAAGACTGGCGTATTAAAACCATTAGAGATACAACAGCAGATGAATTTAATGTCCTTGTAAAAGCATTGTTTTCAGACAGCAAGGCTGTCAATGCTGAGAAAATTAAAAAAATTCTTATTTCATCAGTTGTTCCCCCGGCTGTGCCAATTCTGAATGCATTTTGTAAAAAATATCTTAATCTTGTGCCAATATGGATTACACCTGATCTGGTCAAATCATTAATGCCAGTGCTTTATAAAAACCCCGATGAAGTAGGAGCCGATAGAATTGTTAATTCAATAGCAGCGTATGATAAATATAAAACATCCCTTATTGTTGTTGATTTTGGAACTGCAACAACATTTGATGTTATATCAGAAAAAGGTGAATATATTGGAGGTGCTATAACTCCTGGAATTGCTATTTCTTCTGAAGCCCTTTTCCAGAAAGCATCCAGGCTCCCCCGGGTTGAAATATTTCAACCCCCGGACAAGGTAATAGGTAGGGATACAATAGAAAGTATAAAATCAGGCATTATATACGGCTATGCATCTCTGGTTGATGGTATGGTTGAAAGAATGAAAAAAGAGATGAACTGTTCTCCTGTTATAATTGCCACTGGTGGGCTTTCTCCTTTAATTTCAAGTGTTTCAAAAAAAATTGATAACATAGAAGCGTCTCTGACATTAGACGGATTACGTATTATTAGTAACCAATTATAAAATAAATTTTTGCATTTTATAAATAGATTAGGCAAGGTAAAATATAAAACATTACAATTTTAACTTGCACACAATTTTATTTTATATATAATATCTTAGTTGTTTTTTGTTTATGGAGGATAAAATGAAGGCACTTGTAGTTGATGATGAAGTTGCCAGCAGAAAGAAAATGATTAAAATTCTGGGTAAGTATGGCAAATGCATCGAAGCTGAAAATGGAAAAGAAGCAATAGAGAAATTCAGTGTTAATATTGTCGACGGAACTGATTCATTTGACCTTATAACACTTGATATTTCAATGCCTGACATTAGTGGCCTGAATGTTTTAGAAAGAATTAGAAAGATTGAACGCGAAAAGTCCATATCAAAAGAGAATCAGGTTATAATTTTGATGGTTACTGCTACATCTGAAAAAGAGACTGTGAGGTTGTCCATTGAAGGCGGTTGTAATGATTATGTTATTAAACCTTTTAATAATGAATCAATGGAGATAAAACTTTTACGAGTAGGCCTCTTAAAAGAAAATTAAAATAAGCATATGCACCCATTCAGTGATGAAGAAAAAGAATTAGTTGAAACCTTCAATTCAAATCAAAAAGAAAATATAAATATCAAATTTATTGAGTCAGGATCAAAAGAAGATAAAATTCTTGAAAATTTTCTTACCCTTTTTGCCCGATCAGCGCAACATGTTACTATTAAAAAAGAAAAAAGAGAAGAGAACCATCTTCCTGAGATAATAGTAACTGAAAACATAAGATATTCTGCTGTTCCCCTTTCAAACGAACTCAAGCCATTTTTAAAAGCTTTGTCCCAAAATACCCATACCAGAAAAAGAGAGTTTTCTCAAAAAATAAAAACAAATCTTAAAAAGATAGATATCCCCATAAAATTAAAATTGTTTGTAGCTCCAGAATGTCCTCATTGTCCGATCCTGGTTGAAAATATGATAGATATGGCATATGAGTGTAAAAATATTGAGTTGAACATAATAGATCCAACAATTTTTACTGAAGAAGCTACAGCGAATTCCATAATGTCTGTACCATGTTTGGTTTTGGATGATGATTTCAGGTGGACTGGCAGCGTGACCATGGAAGAGATAACCGACGTTCTTGCAAATCGTGATTCATCAACTCTGAAAGCTTCAAATTTGAGAAGGATTCTTGAAGATGGGAAAGCATCATGGCTTACAGAGCAGATGCTTGTGAAAAATATGATTTTCCCTGAATTTATTAAACTTGTAATCCACGAAATTTGGTCTGTGCGTCTAGGCGCAATAGTTGTAATTGAAGAACTTGCTGAAAAAAATATTGAGCTTGCTAATAAAATATGCCCTCTTTTATGGGATAAATTTCATACAGTTTCGGTTGATGTGAAAGGGGATATTTTCTACGCCCTGGGTGAAGCAGGCAGGATCGAAGATATGGTTTTAATTGAAAAAGAACTTAAAAATATAGACTCTACAGATCTTCAAGAAGCAGCGAATGATTCCCTGGAAGCTATCAAGTTACGAATTTAAAAAGTTCATTATATTTTTCATTGACTTTTCAGGATAGAAGCTTCTATACTGATTTTATTTAATTTCTGTTTTTCGTTAATTCAAGGATGAATAAATTCTATTATGGAATGATTAGTATGACGAAAAGGAATAATAAATGATACTCTTTTTAGACGATGAGCCTGATATAACAAGCCTCTTCAGTAAGTTGATGTATAAAAAATATGGGTTTGAAGTTGAAGCTTACAATTCGCCAAGTGCCGCTCTTGAAGCTGTGGAAAAATCTCCAGGGCTATATGATGTTATCATTGCTGATTTTCAGATGCCTGAGATGGATGGGCTTAAATTTTCGCAAAAAATTCGTGAAAAAGATAAAAATGCAAAAATAATGATTTGTACGGGTGACCCTGCATTGATAAGTGATGAAGCAGCTTTTGAAACTAAATTATTTTCAATATTAAAAAAACCTTTACTAACTGATGAAATGGCAGAAAGAATACATGCTGCAAGAAATGAAATTTAGATAGATTTGACATACCCTCCTTTTTTTGTTAATTCCTTTTTCAGCACAATTATTTTAAAGATAGTATGATAACCATCATGATGGTAAACCTGAAGTAAGGTATGATTAACTATAGATGAAAAGTTTTAACTTTAATAACAATGTTTTAATTCGTTTTTTTCCTGCGTACCTTTTTCCGGCATGTCTGAGTGGTTTTTTGTTAGCACTTGCATTTCCCGGAGTTAATTTTTATCCTATTGCATTTATTGGATTAGTTCCTCTCCTTGTTTCTATTGAAAAAATGGAGAAAAAAGAAAGGTTTTTCGCAGGACTGGTCGCCGGGTTTGCCCATTACCTGATACTGATATACTGGTTTCTGATTACTATGCATACCTATGGCAAGCTTAATATAATTATTGCAGGTTCCGCATTAATATTAATGTGTTTATATTTTGCTCTTTATTTTGCATTCTTTTCTTTAATAATTGGTTTTTTTAAATATAATTCGTTGTTTATGCCATTTTTTGCAGCAAGCTTATGGGTGTCTCTTGAGTATCTGCGCACCTACATTTTTTCGGGTCTTCCATGGGGCATTACAGGTTATAGCCAGTATTTGAATAATTATTTTATCCAGATAGCAGATATTACAGGCGTATACGGCATATCATTTTTTATTATTCTAATAAACGCATTAGTAGCTATGATTGTTATTAATTTAAAGAAAGATAACAAAAAAATACTATTGTCCGGATTCTATATTCTGATTATTTTTATAGCAGTTTTTTCTTACGGCATAACCAGAAACAATAAAATTGAAACGTATATTGATAAAGCTGATAATACAAAAATAGCTGTTATACAGGGAAATATCCGGCAGGATGTAAAATGGGATAAAAGGTATGTAAGCGAGACATTAAACAAATATTTTGTTTTGTCAGAAAAAGTCTCCAAAGAAAATCCTGATCTTATTGTATGGCCGGAGACAGCTCTTCCGTTTTATTATGGATTTGCAAAAGATCTTTCTGGCCAGGTTGATGTCTGCGTTAGAAAGGCAAAAACAAATTTTTTAATTGGCAGCCCTGCTTTTAAAAAATCAAAGACTAAGATGGAATATTATAACAGAGCTTACCTGTTAAATAGGTTCAGTATTGAAACAGGAAAATATGATAAGATCCACCTTGTGCCTTTTGGTGAGTACGTTCCTTTAGGTAAATACCTTTCTTTTTTAGGTAAGCTAACAGCTCAGTCAGGTGATTTCACTCAGGGAGAATATGATACTCAGCCTCTTCAGTTTGGTGCTGGCAATGCAGGCATACTCATATGTTATGAAATTATTTTTCCCGCACTATCAAAAAACTTTGTTCAAAAAGGGGCAGACATTTTAATAACAATTACCAATGATGCATGGTTTGGGAATTCTTCAGCGGCGGAACAACATTTTTCTACGGCAGTATTCAGGGCTATTGAGAACAGGAGAAGCCTTGCAAGAGCAGCAAACACTGGTATAAGCGGTTTTGTGGATCCAAACGGAAGAGTTAGTGAAAAATCTGAGATTTTTGTTGGGGCAAGTCTTGTTCATGATTTACCAATATTAAAAATAAAAACTTTTTATACAATTTTTGGAGATGTTTTTGCCATTTTTTGCAGTATTGCAATTATTATCTGCTTTGTGGTAAATAGAATATTGATTCCAAAGCTTGAAAAAAAGTTTTAGATTAATGTATAGGGAGAAACTTGAACATGTCTTCAGAACAAAAACAAAAAATAGATGATTTTTATATAAAAATTGACAAACTCAAGGAGTACCTTTGACCTTCCTGCAAAAGAAAAACGATTAAAAGAACTTGAGCATTTTATAGCAAAAAAAGATTTCTGGGATGATCAGGATAAAGCCACTCAATTCTTAAAAGAGAGAACAAGAATTTCCGAACTTATTGATGAATGTGAAATTCTTTTTAAAGAAGTGGAAGAGACTGATATTCTCCTTGAGCTTGCCCATGAAGAATCGGATGAGGAATCTTTAACAGAAGCAGGGAAACAGATAATTTCCCTTACAAAAAAAATCAAGCAATTCTCTATTAATATCACACTAGATGGTCAAGATGATTCTAAAAATGCACTTGTTTCTATAAATGCTGGTGCTGGCGGTACAGATTCTCAAGATTGGGCTGAGATGTTATTCAGAATGTATTCTAGATGGGTTGATAAAAGAGAGTTTGGCTTTCAAATAATAGATTACCAGCCAGGCGATGAGGCGGGTATTAAAGGCGTTACTTTCAGAGTCGCCGGAAACAATTGTTATGGATTTTTAAAGGTTGAGTCCGGAGTGCATCGTCTTGTCAGAATTTCACCTTATAACGCAGGAGGAAAAAGGCATACCTCCTTTGCGTCGGTTTTTGTCTACCCTGAGATTAAAGATGAAATCACAATAGATATTGATGAATCCGATTTGAGAATTGATGTTTACAGAGCAAGTGGAGCCGGAGGTCAGCACGTAAACAAGACAAGCAGTGCTGTAAGAATAACACACATTCCCACAGGTGTGGTCGCCCAATGTCAGCAAGAGCCTTCCCAGCACAGAAATAAAGAGATTGCCATGAAAGTTCTTAAGTCAAGGCTATATCAGATTGAAAAAGATAAGCATGATAAAAAAATGCAGGACTTGCATGATGGTAAGGATGATATTGCTTGGGGAAGTCAGATTAGATCTTATGTTCTCCATCCTTACCGGTTGATAAAAGATCATAGAACAAATATTGAAATTGGTGATGTAGACAGAGTGCTGGACGGTGATATTGACCAGTTTATTGAAGGATTCCTGCTTTTAGATTAATTTTAATTAAAAAGTTTGGAAAGTTTGCTGATCTGCTCAGAAGAGATTTCTTTTCTTTGTTTGGCAATATTAAGAGTATATTTCCCCATTACTTTATAAAGTAAAGAAAAATCAGGCATGTCTTTTTCAATGGCATTTATATGGCTTGAAACTATATCTGAATCACCCCTTGCCACTGGACCAGTAAGGGCATGAACAGATCCTTTGTTTTTAATATTGTTTAAAGTCCCCATGATTAAAGGTTCAAGTATTTCATAGGCCTTTTCTTCGGAAAGATCTGCCTTTTGTAAAAGATTTATAGCAAAGTCTTCAAGGGTTACAAGAAAATTCGATGCAACAACAGCTGCGGCATGGTAAAGCATTTTTGCATCAGTTGGGATAGTAAAATAATTTGCTTTTAATGCTGTTACTATTTTTTTTCCAATTTTGACAGCACCTTCACTACCCTCTACAGAAATATTAATTCCTGAAAATGGTGATTTTTGTTCTTTCTCATATGGCGTGAAGCTCTGGAGAGGGTGGATTGAGCCAATATTTATGTCTGATTTGATTGCACCTGATTTTTGTGCTGAGTTAAGAATTTTAGATGATAGAGCACCACTTAAATGGAAAACAGACATGGGGTGTTTAAAACCATTTTTTGATGCAATATAAGAACAAACATTCTCAATGGCATCATCGGGCGTGGTAATAAAAAGAATGTCGCTGTTTTGGCATGCATGCTCAGCTGTATCAAAAATTTGACCGACATTATTGACTGCATGGTGGGCTTTTTCTGCAGAAGATCTTGTTTTACTGAAAAAACCTGAGGGGATAAATCCTGCTTTTGTAAGATAAACAGCAAGGTTTGTCCCGGTTCTGCCACATCCGACTATGGAAAACTTCATTTTTATTTATACTCATATTCTTTTGACGGAAAAGATTTGTTTTTTACTTCTTTTGCAAAAGATTCAAGTCCATTAACAACCTCAGTGTAAACATCAGCATATTTTTTTACAAATTTAGGAACTTTTTTGTTGTTGATTCCAAGCATATCAGGAAGTACAAGTATCTGCCCATCACATTCAAGGCCAGCTCCAATGCCAATTGTTGGTATGGTAAGCAGGGCTGTTATTTTTGCAGAAATCTCAGATGGAATACCTTCTAAAACAACAGAAAAAGCACCAGCATCCTGAACTCTTTTTGCATCATCTAAAAGTCTTTCTTCATCACGCTGAACTTTAAATCCTCCCATCTGGTGTACTGACTGGGGTGTCAATCCAATATGAGCCTGAACCGGAATTCCTGTCTTTACTATCTTTTCGATAATATTTGAAACATCAGCACCACCTTCAAGCTTTACAGCAGCAGCTCCTGCTTCTTTTAAAAATCTTCCGGCATTTTTTAAAGCTTCATCAATTGAACCCTGATAAGACATAAAGGGCATATCACCTATGACCATGGCACGTTCGCACGCTCTTGCAACTATTTCAGTATGGTAAATACTTTCATCCATTGTTACAGGCAGGGTAGTAGCTTTTCCCTGAAAAACCATTCCAAGGGAATCCCCAACAAGAATGATTTCAATTCCGGCCTGATCAACCATTTGCGCAAATAAATAGTCATACGCTGTCAGGGCAGTTATTTTTTCTCCGTTTTCCTTCATTTTAATAAGCTTACTTGTTGTAATTGCTGTTTGCATTCATATGTTTCCTCTCTAAAGTTATTTAAATTGAAATTATTTTATGAATAGCATTTGTTGATTTAGATAACAAGTTGTTCATTAAGAAAATCATATATTAAAATAGTTCCAATTGTTTTGCTATTATATTTTTTATCTTTTTTTTAAAGTCACTATTTTGATACTGTTTAAGATTTTCTTCAATACTGGATAAAAAATTTGACTTTTCTCTAGCACAGGTTTTGCCAAAAATCATTCTTTTTTTTGCATGGGTGAGACAGAGAATGTCTTTAGCTCTGGTCATGGCAACATAGAAAAGGCGTTTTTCTTCTTCAATATTGTCTATTGTTTTTCCGTTCTTTGAAAAAGGAATAAAAGTCTCTTCACATCCAACTACAAACACAACCGGGAATTCAAGTCCTTTAGATGCGTGGATGCTCATAAGAGAAATCTTCTCGGCTTCAAATTCAAGGAAATCCTGCTCATGGTTCCAAAGCTCACTTTGGTTTTTATCCTTGTTTTGGGCTTTGGTTTTTTCTTTATTTGGGCTTTGGAAGGGAATATTTGCTTTTTCAAAAATTTCTTCAAAAACCAAGGCCTGTTTTTTTGTACGGAAGAGAATTGCAAAATCAGCAAAGGAATATTCTTTTGCCGTTTTTACGTTTAGTGCGTCTATTGACAAAAAAGAAGTGCCTCCGATAAGTTCTTCAATCATCTTACCTACTGCAACAGCTTCAGCTTTTTCGCTAGCAGTTTCCACAATAATGATTTTTTCTTTTTGTCCGGTAATATCAGAAAAAATTTTCTTTTTTGAATTTGTCACATCCTGGCTGGCAATCAACTGAAAAGATGCATCCAAAATTGTCTGGGTTGACCTGTAATTTTTATTTAATATAATTTTTTTACTATCGGGAAAATCATCTGTAAATTGTTTAAAATATTTATTATCAGAGCCTCGAAACCCATAAATCGATTGGTCAGGATCGCCAATTACCATAAGGTTTGTCCCATTTCCTGCAATAAGTTTTATTAAAACATATTGTGCCTTGTTAATATCCTGATATTCGTCAATAAAAATATGGATAAATCTTTTTTGTAATTTTAAAAGAAGATCGTTATTTTTTTGTAACAATTTTACAGTCATTAAGATCAAATCTTCAAAATCAACAAGATTATTTGCTAATAAGAGGCTTTCATATTTCTGCCATATATTTTGTATGGTTTTATTTCCATGATTTTTAAAAGTTTGTAAATTCTGTTTTTCTTTTTGAATTATCAGGTCAGCATCAGCGGGTTTAATTTTTTTGCTTGTGCATGCATTTTTGATCAGACCTCCCCTTGTATCATTGTCAGCAATTGCAAAATCAAAAGATGTAAATTCTTTTAAAATCATCAGGCAAAAAGAATGAAAAGTTGCAGTAGAGACAGAAAGAGTTTTTGATTTTTTGCATAGAATCATTTTAGAGATTCTTTGCTTCATTTCATTTGCAGCCTTATTTGTGAATGTAAGGGCAAGGATTGAACCGGGCTCAACTTTTTTTTCTGTAATAAGGTGGGCTATTTTTTCAGTTAGTGTTCTTGTTTTCCCGGTTCCAGGACCTGCTTCAACAATAAGGGGGAGTCTTTCTGTCAGAACAATTTTTTTCTGTTCTTTATTTAACCCTTTTTCCTGAACTTGTTGTTTTTGATCAGGCTTGCTTATAGCTTTAGTGAATGTGGGCATTGTTGATATTGTTTTTGATTGTTTTTCTTTTTTCTTGGCAGTCTTTTTTGTACCAAAAAGAGAGAGGTTTTCGCTCTTAAATATTTTTACTTTTCCAAATTCACCGTCAAATCCGGGAGAGATTGTAATTTCCCCTTGCCGCATTTTTTCAATAGCTTTGGCAAGCAAAGGAATCTTTGCTTTTTCAATCTCTTTAATGCTCTTATTAAGAAGAATCTCAAGCTCAGGACCGATCTGTTCAATAGCTTTATTAAAGTTAGCATTAACTTTTTTTGTATTGGGTCCCACCTTAAAAATTTCAGAAAGAATATCAGCAAGAGGTACAATGCTTTGGTACCCATGCCTATTTTCAGGGATAAAACCTTCTGGTCTGTCTGCAAGTTTTTGGACTCGGTTTAAAACTCCAAGGGTTAATGGTTTGCTGCATTCCGGACAGATTCCGTCAAATTCAAGGGTTTGAACAGGATTAAAACAGACATTGCAGTTTCTATGACCGTCATAGTGGTATTTACCTAGCTCCGGGTACATGTCAATTGTGCCAAGATACTTTGTAATATCTTTTTTTATGAGCGCTTCTCTGATACCAAAATATGAAAAATCAGTATTAAAAATAGAAGCATTCCTGCCTATAAAGCGTGGAGAATGGGCGTCTGAGTTTGAAATAAGACTTAAATTGTCAAGATTTTGCACACGAAAGTTCATGGGAAGATCAGAAGAAAGACCTGTTTCTACAGCAAAAATATGTTTGCTTAATGATCCAAAGCACTCCTCAATGGTATCAAATCCGGATTTTGAACCAAACATTGAGAACCAGGGAGTCCAGATATGAGCCGGGATAAAAATTCCCCTATCATCAACAGAAAGCATGAGTTCAAGAAGGTTTTCAGCATCAAGCCCAAGGATAGGACGTCCATCAGACCTTATATTACCGATTTTATCAAGTATTGAATTAAATTTTTTTACAATTTCAATTTCAGGAAAGAAAATCAGATTATGATTTTTTCTAACCCGATCATTTTTTTTATAAATGCTGCTGATTTCAGTTTGAAGAATAAATCTGACTTTATTGTGGCAAGTTTTTGGCACTTCTTTATCAAGCCTTTTCTTAAGCTCATGCTTTAGCTTAAAAAATCCTGGTTCTGCAGGTTCAAGCTTTTCCTCTATTTCAGCTATCCAGGCAGGATATGTAAAATCACCAGTTCCAACTACACTCACTCCTTTAATCATAGCAGCCATATAAATATGTTCAAGATCAAGGTTCTTTGCTGTGGCTCTTGAGAACTTAGAATGAATGTGCAAGTCAGTTATAAATTTTTCAGGCAAGGCGTGCTCCATTCGGTGTGTTTTGATCTGGCACTGCAAGCACTACAGCTTCATTGGCTTGATGAAATCCAGTAACAAGGCATCCTGACATTATTGGTCCTATTTGCTTTGGCACAAAATTTACAACAGCAACTACTTGTTTACCCATCAATGCTTCTTTGTCATAAAGGTCGGTAATTTGGGCGCTGGCTTTTTTTATTCCAAGTTTATCACCAAAATCCACTTTTAATATAAAAGCAGGTTTTCGGGCTTCCGGGAAATCTTCAACTTCAATTATTGTTCCAACTCTTAATTCAACCTTCTGAAAGTCTTCCCATTCAATATGGTTCATCTTTGTGCCTTGTGTTTTAATTTTTAAGCTTAAAAATTTATGGTGCTTGTAAAATTAAACAATAATCAGATAAAAAGTCAATGTGATTGTTCTTTAACTTTAGATTTTTTTCAAGGATATAGGCTCAAAAGACTTTTTTCGCTTAGGTTTTAAATTTTCAAACCACAAAAAATTTAAAAGATGCGCTACAAAAAGCCCTTCAAACCTCTATCAAAAAAGGTGTTATAATAAAGAAAAAGATTTGAAGCTTTCTAATACAATAGCAGCCCATTATTCATGAGTTGAATGGTAAATAAGGCTTATAATTTTAATTGACCTCAATGATTTTATATAATACTAACAAACATGGGAAACTTTGAATCTATTAATAATGTTATGAGTAATATTGTAAAATTAACAATCGCTATTTTAATTACTATCTTTTTTGTATTTATTGGTGTCGTTGAATCTGAAGAATTACCTAACGGCTGGAGACTTCCAACAGAATCTGATTTAAAAGGAAATTTTATTAGAGAGCAATCCGAGAAAAAATTTGTTGAAGCTGAGGCAGACTTCAATGGTGATGGAATAGTTGATAGAGCTTATATATTAAAGAGCACTTTATTCAGTGGTCAAGCTTTATTGGTAAAGCTATCCAAAAACAAAGAATATGTTTGGCTGGAGCTTAATCAAATTAATTGGGGTGATAAATATCCAAACGTATCTCTTGCGATGGGAATCAGTGTTATGGAACCAGGTCAGTATAACACTGCTTGTGGTAAGGGTTATTGGGAATGCGCAGGTGGCGACAAACCATCTATTTTGCTAAAACACCCAGGCCTTAATTATTTTAAATGGGGTAGTGCAGATTCAGTCTTTTATTGGGATGAGGATAAATAATCATTCAAGAGAGTTTGGTTAAGTAACTAAAACAAACTCATAACAGCGCTTGCAGTTGGGCCAGCAAACCGCTAATCGCTTTGTTGGCCGATGATGCGAAGCGTAAATCAGAAAGGTAATTTGTGTCTGATAATTTAAAAAAGATTTACACACCCAATGATAATTTTGAAGCTGATCTCATTAGAGATGCCCTTGAGCAAGAAGATATATACTGTTTTATTCAAGGATATAATCATCGCAGTATGCTTGGAGTCCTTGGCTCATATGTTGGTTTGGGTATAATGGTTCCAGAAGAACAAGCTCATAAAGCAAAGCAAATTGTTGAGGAACTTCTGGAAACAGTACAAGCATTACCCCCAGAGGTTGATGATGAAGATACCAAAGAATCTTTTGAACCTTCAAAAAAATTTAGACCAAATAGTATTAGGGTAGCAGTTATTTTAGCTTTTGTTATCCCAGGCACTGGAACCTGCTATGCTGGTAACTCTAATTTAGGAAGCTGGATTGTTGTGTCATTTTTTGTTTGTCTTACAATTTTTTTTCTGACTATGGTTTCATATAATCCATCTAAATTTCTTTTTCTAAGCGTTCCCTGCATACCTTTGCTTATGGCATTAGATATATTTTATGCTATAAAGACACTAAAATCAAAAAATCCTAATGGTTAGCTGGTTTTAGATTTTCCTATTGTTGCAACATATATAGCCAATAATGCAAGCAAAACCCCTGCCCAGTTTATAAGCGTTGTTGGCCGTTGAAAAAACAGAACATCCCAGACAAAAGTAAGGGCTGGCTGGATCAAGGACTATTATACCTGAATAAGAGGCTCGAACTTGTGGTAAAGCATTGGCAATAAGAATCCACCCTATGACCTGACTGAACAGGCCCAGAGAGCCAAGAGCTAAAAAGCTCTTGGTACTTGGGATTTTAAAAGAGTTACCAGATCTGACCATTTCAATTGCAAGGAAAAATGCAGTTGCTAAAGAGACAAGCATGAGCACATAAAAAAAAGAAGACTTTTCCATGCCTGCTTGAAGTTTTCTCAAGGAAAGCAAAAAAGAGGCATAGAGGAATGCAGTTAAAATTCCCATCATAACACCAAGCTGATATGAATCAGGCAGAGCGTTCCATTTAATACCAACAATCATAAAAAGTCCTGCAAAAGCAAAAGGTATTGAAAATATAAACGAGATATGTAATTTTTCTTTGAAAAAAAATATACCAACAAGTGTTAGAATAATGACTTGAAAGTTTGGAATAATTGTACCAAGTCCAGATTTTGATTATTTTCAGTTTAAATTAAAAGTATTTTACGAACAAAGGGCTTTAGTTACGCAAATATCTTGTGTAACTAAAGCCCTTGTTTCTGTCAATAAATATTTTTAAATAATCAGCTTAAAATGTTGCGCAGTCGCAAGACTGAACAATTTGCATTCTTAACAATTTTTTGAGCACAATCCTGTGAAAACGCCTCATTAATCATACGCCGGTGGTTATGATAGACCACAATTAAATCTGCCCCCCATTTATCTGCCATTTCCAGAATAGCCTCATAGTGCTTGCCAATCAAAACTTTTGCGGATACATTTTCCCCGCAGTTTTTATCTGTAAAGTCTTTTAATGTTTTTGCAAATTCATTTCTAACCTCTTGTTTTATCTCATCGGAGATATAAGACGCCACAATAGGCATACCGAATCCAGGCATCACACTAACCAGACGAATTTCACCGTTAGATAATTTTGCAATATCTGCAGCATTATCATATACTGTTTTTGATGTTTTTGGGTAATCAACATCAATGGGTACCAATATTTTTTTAAACACAACTTACTCCTTTATGTAAAAAATCAGATTATTGCAAGCCTGTCCCTTCTTTTTCGCTGCATAGTATAGATCAATGCAAGCAAAGCCAGTGCCGGAATAAACACGAGTTGCTTTGGTAAGCGATTTGACGGCATTTTGACCATTAAAATTTCCTGATCAAAATCAATACCCATCTTTACCGCATTGCTGCCAAACACAACATTATCCACCAGAATCCTGCCCTCTTCATTCCGAGTTTCAAATCCGATTTCATTGAGCTTTTCCACGCCGGTTTTGGCACTTCCTACAGGAAACATTAACGATTTGGTATATATTTTACCCTTCATGTTCTCACCTCTGACATCCAATCGAAGCATTGATCCCTGCTCCATGTTTTCAACAATCTGAACTATTTCTATTCCTGGTTTTTCAACATAGGGCGGATAAATC
Source organism: Desulfobacterales bacterium (assembly GCA_023143455.1). GTDB lineage: Bacteria > Desulfobacterota > Desulfobacteria > Desulfobacterales > Desulfobacteraceae > JAIOSM01. The sequence goes on along the minus strand of JAGLHT010000009.1, from coordinate 40,037 downwards.
TTGTCCCAGAAATATCCGGGGCGGAACAGGGCAAATGTCACCAGCAGCAGGGCAATGGTTTCATAAAACCTGCTTTTTGTCAGGAAAAAGCCCTGGGTAGCGGCGGCAAATGCCAGCATGGCAATCACGGCAGTAGCGATTACAGTGATCAGGTGGAACCAGGTACCGATCCCGATCATCAAAAGCTCTGTATTAAAAATGAACATAAATGGTAAAATTGCAGTTCTGATATCATAGGTAAAACCCTGGATACCCGTGCGAATAGGATCACCACCGGATATCCCTGCTGCCGCAAAGGCAGCTAACCCCACAGGCGGTGTATCATCTGCTAAGATACCAAAATAAAACACAAAAAGGTGAACAGCAATTAAAGGTACAATCAAACCGTTTTGTGCTCCCAGGTCAACAATAACAGGCGCCATCAATGTTGATACAACAATATAATTTGCGGTTGTGGGAAGTCCCATACCCAGGATCAGGCTGATGACAGCCGTAAAAAATAATATGAGCATCAGGTTTCCGCCGGAAATAAACTCCACAAACTCTGTCATGACAAGACCGATACCTGTCAAGGTTACTGTTCCAACAACAATACCGGCGGCAGCCGTAGCCACACCAATACCGATCATGTTTCTGCCACCGGATACAAGACCGTTAACAAACTCATGGAATCCTTTTTTAAAAGAAAAATCTTCCCCTGTTGCTTTTCTGATAAACCCTTTTAAAGGGCGCTGGGTTAATACTATAACAATGAGCAACATTGTTGCCCAATAAGCTGACAGGGATGGTGAAAGGCGTTCAACCGTCAAACACCACATCAGGACAACTACCGGAAGTAAAAAATAATAACCAGCCTGGGCTGTTTTTTTAAGATCAGGTAGTTCATTGATTTCATGGGAGGTGTCAAGCTCAGGAACCCTGCATGCTAACCATGTTAATGCAAAATATGTCACAGCAAGCAGTATAGAGACTATATAGATGGTTGCACTTCCAGCCACGACCTTAATCCAGCCAAGACCATAATAAGTTGCACCACCCATAATAATTATAAACAAAATGGTCATGACAAAAGAAAGCAGCTTTTGGGTAATGGTTTTGGTAACTTTTCTTTCCATACCCTCAAGTCCCATTTTACATGACTCAAGATGGACTATATAAACCAGTGCAATATAAGAAATAATAGCTGGTAAGAATGCATGCTTTATAACTTCCACATAGGAAATACCAACATATTCCACCATTAAAAATGCCGCTGCACCCATAACAGGAGGTGTGAGCTGACCATTGGTGGAAGCCGCAACTTCAACAGCGCCTGCCTTTTCTGCCGAGAACCCGACTTTTTTCATCAAAGGTATTGTAAAGGTTCCTGTTGTGACCACATTGGCAATGGATGATCCGGACACAAGTCCTGTCAGGCCGGAAGATACAACTGCAGCTTTGGCAGGTCCTCCTTTCATGTGACCCAGGCCTGCAAATGCTGTTCTGATAAAATAATTGCCAGCCCCTGCTGATTCTAGCAATGATCCGAAAAGAACAAACATGAAGACCATGCCTGTTGAAACACCTAATGCTACACCGTAAACACCTTCTGTTGTCAACCAGTAGTGAGTCATGCCTTTCACGAGGCTTGCCCCTTTGTGGGCAATCACGTCTGGCATATAAGGACCTGCAAAAGTGTACAGAACAAATACCGAGGCCACCACCATTAATGGTGGACCTAAAGCTCGTCTTGTTGCTTCAAGCAATAAAACCATACCAATTACCGCAACAACCAGGTCAATTGTTAATGGGTCACCAGGACGTTCTGAAAGCCCTGCATAAAAAAGAAACAGATAGGCTGCGCAGTATGTTGCAGTTAATGCCAACACCCAATCCTGCACAGGAATATAATCCCTTGGGGATGATTTGAAAGTAGGGTAGGCAGTATAGGCTAAGAACATTGCAAATGCCAGGTGGATGGCCCTTGCTTCTGTTGAATTAAATACCAGGATATTGAAAATAAATGGCAAGGGAGATGCATACCATAATTGAAAGAGTGTCCAGATCAAAGGGACATAAAAGAGAACTTTTTTTGGAATTGAGCCGACAGGGTTTCGTGCTCCGGTATCCGCCTCGGCAATCATCTCAGCCAGTGCATCTTGATCGGCTACAGTGCTATTTGCTTCGGTCATTGTGATGATTCCTCCATAAGGGATAAATACAAAAAAACATTAAAGCGTGCAGTCAATGCCGCACGCTTTAATGTTTAAACCAGGGGAAAAATTATAATAATCCTGCTTCTTTATAGTATTTTTTTGCACCGTCATGGAGTGGTGCGGAAAGACCGTCTTTGATCATCTCTTCTTTTTTCAGATTTGCAAATGCAGGATGGAGTTTTTTGAACTCATCAAAATTTTCAAATACTGCTTTTACAACTTCATAAATAACCTTTTCAGGAGTATTCGTTGAGCTGACAAAAGTTGCGCCTACACCAAAAGTAGCCGTATCAGTATCAGTTCCACGATACATTCCACCAGGGATGGTTGCCATTCTGTAATAATCAGCTTCATTAACAAGTTTATCAATAGCAGAACCTGTTACATTTACCATAACAGAATCACAGGAAGTGGTTGCTTCTTTAATGGATCCGGAAGGATGACCAACTGTAAACACAATGGCATCAATTTTGTTGTCACAAAGTGCAGATGACTGTTCAGCAGATTTAAGTTCTGAAGCAAGCTTGAAATCATCTTTTGTCCAGCCAAGGGCTTCCATGACAACTTCCATAGTTCCACGCTGACCAGAACCAGGGTTTCCAATATTTACTCGTTTGCCTTTTAGATCTTCAAAATTTTTAATGCCTGAATCAGCACGAGCTACAACAGTAAACGGTTCAGGGTGAACACTGAAAACAGCTCTCAAATTTTTGTTAGGTCCTTTTTCTTTAAACTTGCTGGTTCCATTATATGCATGATATTGCCAGTCAGATTGTGCAACGCCCATGTCAAGTTCACCGGCTGCAATTGCATTTAGATTGTACACTGAACCACCAGTACTCTCTACCGAGCATCGAATGTTATGAACTTTTCTTCCTTTGTTAACAAGACGTGCAATCGCACCGCCGGTTGGATAGTAGACACCAGTTACACCACCGGTTCCAATGGTTACAAATGTCTGCTGGTCTGAAACTTGTGCTTCAGGAGCTGGAGTAGCAGCTTTTTCTTCATCTTTTTTTTCACCACACCCAATTAATACAAATACCATAAGCATAATTACAGATAACGCTAACACGCTATATTTCTTCATTTGAACCTCCAATTTAAATAATAAATTTATTATTTTAGCTGTTATGCTAAAGAATCATCTTTAAACTTCAAGTTTTCTGGCTACCTTTATTTTCCCCCTTTCATTAAATATAGTTTAATTCCTTTAGTAATATATTAATATTAGCAATCTTTATGCCATAGTTATATTCCAAGAAAGCTCAAGAGTCTATACAATGTTCATCCCTATTCAATTGATGATATGATCAATTTATATTGTAAAATAGTTATAGGAATCAGCAGATAGCATAAAACATAACCATTGAAAAGAAGTTTGAGTATTTCATCATATTTGAGTATTTCATCAATGTCAAATTTTAGTTTTTATTTATTTACTGTTTTAATATAATTCTTGCATCAACAACATCCAGGCCCTCTTCATAAAGAAGTACAGGGTTCAGATCCATTTCTTCAATTTCAGGATAGGATTCAATCAGCTCTGAGCACATAGATATTAGTTTTTTTAATGATTTTTTATCATAACCTTTATGTCCCCGTACACCATCTAAGAGAACAGAAGACCGGGTGCCCCCCAACATTTTTTTGATGGATGTCTGTGAAACCGGTAATACCCAGAAAGTAACATCTTTCATAATTTCAACCATGATACCTCCCAACCCGTACATAATTACAGGTCCGAACTGCTCATCTGTCTTGGTTCCAATGATTATTTCAAGGCCCTTTTGTGCCATTGGTGATACAAGAACACCCATTATGTCGGCATCCTGTTTATATTCCTTTGCACTTTTAATAATTTGTTGAAACCCTTTCCTGATATCTTTTTCAGAACTAAGATTCAGCTTAACTCCGCAGGCATCACTTTTATGTAAAATATCCGGTGAAACAATTTTCAATACAACATTTTCTTTTATTTTCTTTGCAATTTGCCATGCCTCATCTTCAGTTTTGGTTACCTGCCCCACTGATGTTGGAGCACCATGTAGTTTTATCAGCTGCTTAGCTTCATGTTCTAAAAGCACAGAACGGCCTTCTTTCCTGGCATTGTCAATAATTTGCTGTCCTTCTGCTTTTGCTTTAGCCCGCCAATCAAAAACAAAATTAGTTATGGCATGATATGATTTTAAGTAGTTGCCATATTTGCAAAGCGAGGCCACGCACTTACAGGAAATATCTAAAGAATCATGAACTGGTATGTTATAGTGTCGTAGTAGATCCAGGGCATGGGATTCATATGAACCATAAAGAGAATGCATAAAAATGGGCTTTTGTCTCTTTTTAACCATAGATCCTAATCGATGTGCTGCTGCTTCTTCTCCAAGGGCAAGGCTTTTATCAAACCGGATACCATATCCACCAAAAAGCCCGACAACAAGTAACCCTCCTACATTGGGATCTTTTAGTATAATCTTGGCACAATCTGCAAACAAGCTTGGGTCAGAATCTGTACCACCTGCCACATCTACAGGATTGACAACCGATGCTGCTTCAGGTAAGATTGCTCTTAATTTTTCCTTGGTTTTTTCAGATAACTCCGGCAAATCAATACCATAATCGCTCAGAAGGTCAGCAGCAATGGTAGCGTGCCCTCCACCGTCAGCCAGTATGGCAAGAGAGTTGTTTTTAATTGCTGGCTGACTTGAAAGAGTTTCTGCCACAGGAAACAATTCATCAGAATTTTCAATAACAATAATACCTGCCCGCTCATAGGCAAGCTTTGCCACTTCACTTCTTCCTGCTAGAGATCCCGTATGTGATCCAGCTGACTTTTTACCAGTGGCTGATCTCCCGCTCTTTAAAAGGACAATCGGTTTTTCAATGCTTGTCTTATGGGCCTCCTGTAAAAATTTACGCCCCTCGCTCATCCCCTCGACATAAATTAGGATGCATCTGGTGTCCGGGTCATTTCTGAAAAATTTAAGATACTCATGGAATTTAATATCTGCTTCATTCCCAACACCAACATAGTAAGTAAATCCTTCGTGTTTGCGAATTGTGGCTTCTGTGATGAGAGTCAGAGCCATGTTGCCACTCTGGCAAAGCAAAGCAATGTTTCCCTTGGGTGCATTTTGAATACCCACCAGGTTCAGATTGCTTTTCATATTGATCATTCCGGATGTATTAGGACCGATTATTCTGACGCCAGTCTCTTTTGCAGCAGTGATAACTTGTTGTTCAAGTTCTTTCCCCTTGGCACCAAGCTCTCTGAAACCTCCTGCTATAATGACGGCTCCGGCAACTTTTTTTTTACCGCAGCTTCTTAAAATGTCTGGAATTGTTCTTGCTGGAGTTGTAATCAAGGCAAGATCAACAGGGGCTTCAATTTCAGTGATATCTTTATAACATTTAAGCCCTAATATTTTATCTTCCTTTGGATTTACCGGATAAATTTCTCCTTCAAAACCTTCAGCCAAAAGAGTTTTAATGGCCTGGTAACCACGTTTTGTTTTGATTTTTGATGCACCAATTATGGCAACTGATTTGGCATTAAGTACTTTCTCTAACATAATATTTTCCCTTGGTTATTTTTTTCTTTGCTCAAAATCAATTAAAGAGTCTTCTCTTCCCTTAGTTGAAACACAGGCCAGACAAGCTTCAATCTCATAATCCATCAGTGCCTCAAGGCTTGATTCGCCCTGGGCCATGAGAAAACCTTTTTTAATGAGCTTTAAAGAAAAAGATGAATTGGCAACAATTTTTTCAGCCATGGACATGGCTTCATCCATTAATTTATTCAGTGGAACTACTTTGTTGACTAGGCCTATTTTCTGGGCTTCTTCTCCATCAATATATTCTGCTGTAAAAAGGAGTTCCCTTGCCTTGCCAGGCCCAACCAGGTCCTGTACAAGACGGAAAGCTCCGCCTGTAACAGATGATGTCACTTTTGCTTCAGGTGATCCGATGAGAGCCTCTTTTGCTGCAATTCTGATATCACAGGCCAGAGCAAGTTCATACCCGGATCCCAGTGCATAACCATTAATGGCTGCTATCGTAGGCTTTTCAAACCGTATGATTTTTCTTGATGCCTCTTGCAATGACTCAAGGTATATTCTATAATCTTCAATACTTCTACCTTTTGAATCCTTAAGGTCTGCTCCGGTTGAAAAAGCTCTGCTTTCCCCGGTGATAATCAGTGCCTTGATATCATTGTCCAGTTTTGCAGCCTCAAGGGCATCGAGCATCTCAATCCAGAGTTGTTGATTCATAGCATTGAGTACCTTGGGCCTGTTCAATTTAATAAGACCAATTTTCTCTTTTTTTTCAAAAATAATACATTCGTAATCCATAAGATTCTCCATTAAAACATGTAAGTATGCCATTTATACTGCTTTAAAAGAAGCAGCAATCTTCATGCCATAATTGTGTTAAAATTTACTCATCTAATAAAGGCCTTTGACAGACCTATTTTTATATATAGCAATCTGAGTCTGTTTGGCAATGTTCTTGCAATAAGTTCTTGTAAATATATTGAGCTCTGTGATATTTTTTTAACACAATAATATTATCCAAAACTATTAGATTGAATTTAATGAAAAAAAAACATGCCATAGTAATCATGCTTTTATTAGCCGTAGCTACTTTATTATTAAACGGTTGTAGTGATGAATTAAATTCTCTTTCATTCCCCAAATCCGAGCTTAAGGTTATATCTTTTCAAGGATTTAAAATTCCACAGTTCCCAACAGCTCATGACCAGTTAAATTTTGCTAAATCAGGATTTCCAGATTCTGAAGAAAAAAAGGCAGCGTTTGAGATCATATCTTATATTTTTCCTGAAGCTGAGGTTGAATGCGGGAATGCCGCCCTTTATTTGGCATATATGAATTTTGGCTATGATTACAGGTTTGCAACAAAAGAGGATTATTATAATGCCATTAAAGCCTATCATGATGTAATTAGTAATTATAAGGGACATCCTCAGCTTCTTGTAAAAGCATACTGGTATCTGGGATGGATTCATTGTGATCTTCTGCAGGAAAAAGAAGTCGGGATTCAATACTTCTGGCATATTGTAAAAACTTATCCTGATATTGAAATTGGGATTTCTTCTCCTGTACCCTGGGTCAGCCTTGTATATCCCTTAACAATCAAAGGGGTTAAGCCGGCAAAAGACAAAGCAAAAAGACAATGGGCAGGAATTGCGCTTTTGGAAATTATCCGGCATGCCCATGACAAAACTGAAGTTGATAAAGCATTTGATGTTTTGTGGAAAGAATATCGAAAGAGTGTTTCAACAGGGCTTGCAATCAAATTGATGCTTATGAATGAAGAATATGCTCAAAAAGCATTGCCATATGTTGAACAATATTTAGCCCTTGACATTGCCAACTTATACTTGGCAAAAGAAATTAAAGAAAGTGCAAAGGAGTATTAGTCCTTATATGTGGTTAAAAGAGAAATTTAATTTTTTTTTCCACTCTTTTCAGGTCAGGATTTTTTTAGCACTGACCCTGATCATTGTCATTGTGATTCCGGGAACAGGCTATTTTTGTTATCTGCAAGCCAGAAAAGTTGCAGAACAGCAGATGCAGCAATCTGCTCTTGGCACGGCTGTCATGATTTCAAAACGAGTGGAATCTTTTTTATCCCAGTACACTTATAATGCAAAGTTGATTAAATCTTTTTTTGAAAATCAACTAATTGATTATTCTGATGACAAGCAAATCCTTAAATATTTTTATCTGTTTCAGCAGGATCATCCTGAATTTGTCAACATTAATTTTGGAGATGAGACCGGTCGATTTTTAATGGCTCCTGCTCAAATTCCAGAAGTCCACAAAATTTTTGATCCCCGGGTTAGACCATGGTACAGAGGTGCTATACGTGCAAAAGGTGTTTACTGGACAGATGTTTATTTGTTTGCATCGACCCAGAAACCCGGAATGGCTGTATCAGTGCCAATTTATGATAATAACGGATCTGTCAAGGCGGTCTGTGGAATCGACATTGATATCTCTGCATTTTCAAAATTTTTAAAAGGTATTAAAATTGGTAAACAGGGGTTTGCTTATATATTTGAAAACAAACAAGGTCGGGTTATTGCACATCCATCACTGGTTCAGCTCCCCTGGAATCCCTATCATATTGATCTTTTGCGAACTTGTCTGACCGACCTGAAACGGGAAAACAAAACATTTGGTATGTCCTCATTCCAAGGAGATCAGTTTTTTACAGCCTATACAGATTATTCTGGAAATGACTGGACCGTGGGCGTTACTCTTCCGGTTTCAGATTTTCTTGAAAATATTATAACTATTAAAAGGGCTATTATTACCTTGGTAATTGCAGGCATCCTTCTTTCCAGCCTTTTAAGCTATCTTCTTGCCATGACAATTGTCAGCCCCTTAAATATTCTCAAAAAAGGGATTGAAAGAATTTCCAGCGGGGACCTTGAGTATAAAGTCAATATCACTAACCCGGATATTGCTTCTGCATTGGCAGGGTCTTTCAATCAAATGGCTTCTTCCCTGCGATTAAGCATCAATGAGTTAAAAAAAACCTATGCTGAGCTTGCCCAAAATGAGAAACTTGCTGCTGTGGGGCAAATGACAGCAAGCATAGCCCATGAAATTAAAAATCCTTTGGGTATTATCCTAGGATCTGCGCAAGTAGTATCAAATCCTGACCGCCCCTTGGAAATGAGAGAAAAAGCAGCTGTTTTTATTATGGAAGAGGTAGGGCGATTAAATAAAACCCTGACAGCATTTCTTAATTTTGCCAAACCTGCTCCTCCAAATTTTCAGCGAATTGATATTGTTGATCTGCTTGAAGAAATTTTTGTTTCCACGGAAGAACATTTTAGCGAGAAAGGCTATAGATTAGATAGAGCTTTTCCAGACATGGCACCAATTATTCTGGCTGATCCAGATCAGATAAAAGAAGTGTTTTGGAATATTTTATTAAATGCTATTCAATCAATGCCCGATGGCGGAACTATAAATGTCAGGATTGATATTGAAAAAGGCAAGGGAACCATTGATGAATCAATAATTCCCATTATGGGATTAACCCAGCAGAACCCGGATTATCTGACGGTTTCCATCAGCGATCAGGGTTGCGGTATCAGTGATGAGCAAATGGAAAAAATTCTTGATCCCTTTGTCAGTTTTAGGGATGATGGTATCGGACTCGGATTATCCATTGTTTCCCAGATTGTTAAATATCACAAAGGTTTGATAAAAATTAATAGCACCCTAGGGGAAGGCACCCAGTTTAAGCTGTTATTCCCTTCAGTGTTACAGGAGAAATAATATGGTAGCAAACGTTCTATTAGTTGAAGATGAAAAAAGAATGAGGCAGGTTATTGTAATGCAGCTTTCTGATCTTGACCTTAATATCTTTGAGGCAGTAGACGGTAAGCAGGCTATTGATATATTTGAAAATGAGACTATTCATCTTGTGATCACAGATTTAAAACTTCCAAAAATTAATGGAATGGAGGTTCTTAATTTTATTAAGGAGAAAGATCCTGAGACACCGGTGCTTATCATTACAGCTTATGGTTCCATTGAGAATGCTGTCAAAGCAATTCAAAAAGGAGCTTTTGATTATGTTACTAAACCCTTTAAAGAAGAGAGATTGCTGTTAAGTGTCAAAAAAGCATTAAAAATCAGTCGCTTAACCTATGAAGTACGTCATCTAAGGCAACAGATTGAGGATCGGTATACATTTGAAAATATTGTTGGGGATTCTCCCAGTATCTGTGATGCCCTCAAGCTTGCAGGTTCTGTATCTAATACAGATACAACAGTCCTTATTACCGGAGAAAGTGGCACAGGAAAAGAACTATTGAGCCGCGCCACCCATATCAACAGCCCTCGTTCCAGCGGACCTTTTTTAACTGTTAATTGTGCTGCGATTCCTTCCACCCTTTTGGAAGCAGAGTTGTTTGGGTATGAGAAAGGAGCGTTTACTGGTGCCCACAAGAGAACAAAAGGGAAATTTGAAATTGCAGCAGGCGGAACCATATTTTTAGATGAAATTGGGGATATGAAACTTGATGTTCAAGCAAAGATTTTAAGAATACTTGAAACCCGTGAGTTTGAGAGATTGGGCGGAGCAAAAACTGTGAAGGCTGATGTCAGGATTATTGCTGCAACCAATAAAAAGCTTGAAGAGATGGTTGAAGAAAAACTTTTCAGGGAAGACCTCTTTTACAGGATCAATGTATTCCCAGTCCATATTCCATCATTGAGGGAAAGAAAGGAAGATATTCCCAAGCTATCTAAGCATTTTATCTTAGAATTTTCAAAGGCCTTTGGCAGGAAACCACCGGAGCTTTCAGACAAAGCAATTAATAAACTGAAACAATATCCCTGGAAAGGAAATATCCGGGAGTTGAAAAATGTTCTTGAGCGGGCAATGATCCTTAGTAAAGGTTCTCAAATTACAAGCCATCATGTTCTTTTAAATGAAGCTCAAGAAAAAGCATTTGAGCAGATAAATATGGACAGATTAATTCCAATGATAATTCATGATCATGGGCTCAGTCTTGATGATCTTGAAAGTTATTGCATTAATTATGCAATGAAAACTTTGAACAACAATGTCTCCAAGGCTGCAAGATTCCTTGGGCTGTCCCGGGCCACACTCAGATACAGGCTTGAAAAAATGAATGAATAATGGTGCAAAGGGACTATTCTTTCTATAGGGTCATCTATTTTTTGGAGGTTTTTAAATACAATACCTTTCCAAATGTTAACAGCTTGATTATAAGCTTCATACCAGATAGCTTCTTTATTTTTAAAATGACCGTAAAGCCCTCCTTTGATCAAGTCAGTAGCCTCTAAAATGTCACTAATAGCTCCGTCAAGAGCTTGTAACAAAATGATCCAAAGATAAACTCGCAACAAGGCAAACAGACCTTCACTGGATATTGAAATCAGCCAAAAAGAAAATTCTCAGGAAATTATGGTACCGACTATAAAGGAGACGCTTTAGTCCCCCTATGTTATACCCTTTTGGTGAAAACGGTCATCCACCACATGTTAGATTTAAACCTCGTTGAGTATTATTAATGGATACTGAAACATTATGAATATAACCAATGGAAAATCTTTGTAATTTGTATTATTTCTGATATGGTTTTTTGAAAGGTTATATTTACAAATTGGGATAAACCACAAATTATCTTAAAATAGAATATAGACCCATGGAAAAAGACGAAAAACCTGTTAAAAAAAGAAAAAGTAAGAAGCCTAAACAATCAATAAAATCGGACTTCGATTCGAGTTTCGATAAAAGTTTTATTGATAATAATATAGGTTCAAAAGGCGAAGACCAAACAACAACATTTTCTGCAGAGCTTCCAGGGATGACCATGGAAGCCACGGAGAAAAGAGGTGATGGAATAGGTGGTAAAATTGGGACGGTGGTAGGTGCTTCAGCTAAACTTGAAACTTCTTTTGAAGATGAAAAGACTGATTCCAATAGCGATGCCAGAGATATAAAAGATAATGAGCTGTCCAATAGAATCAAAGTAGAAAGAGATGGAAGCCTCGATGAAAAAAGCCTGAATGTAGAAGAGTATGCGCAAATTCTATATGAACTCTTTATATCTACAACAAAGGAATTTTGTTTTGCCCTTTATGGGCAATGGGGTAGAGGGAAAACATATCTGGCTGAGGTTGCATCGAAGAAATTTGAAAAAAGCAATCACCTCATAGTTAATTTTAACGCTTGGAAATATAGAAAAACGCCAGATTTGTGGATATACCTGCATGAATCTTTTTTAAGTGCCGTCCGTTGCCTGGGATGGTTCACTTCAATTATGATATCTATTAGATTCAGCATTATCAAATATAAATTAATACCATTAATTTGTTTATATTTTTTTTATATTGCAATGATAATCACCCCACTGTCTAAAATAACTGAACTTACCTCGTGGATGTATTATGGCCTTGGTTTGGCTGGATTCAGTACTATTGCAGGCTTTCTTAAAATTATAACTGCAAAGAATTACCAGTTACACCTAAAGGAATTATATGGGTCACTTACTTCTTATAGAGAAAATCTTGGTATACAGGAAGTTCTGGGGGACGATTTACGGAGACTAATTATTGCATGTGTTCCTGATAAATTTTTTGGTGTTGAGAAGAATTTTTTAATTTATAGTTCCGTCTTCTCAGTATTGCTTGTCCTGGGCTTTGAAATATTTTACAATTTCAATTCTAACGCAATTATGTACCTTATCATTCTGGCAGCCTTATCATTGCAATTAATACTGATATCCATATCATTGCATTCAAAATGGAATAAGAAGAGAATAATTCTTAGTATTGATGATATTGACAGATGTGATCATAGCCAGGTATTGAATATTATAGAATCACTGAAGTTACTATTAGAGCAGACAGAAATTAATCAAAGAATACAAATATTATTATTAGTGGATGAAGAAAAACTTGATTTTTCAATTAAGCAAAGATTTTGTGAGTTGATTGAGAATAAACAAAAAGAAATAGCCGAATTAAAATTAATAAAAAGTAAGAAAGAAAAATTATTAAAAGAATATAAAGAAAATTTAATAAGAGAACATAAAGAAAAATTAATAACATCTCACATAAGATTAACACCATTAACAGATATGGATAGAAAGAAATTTATCGAAAGACTACTTGATTACAGTAAGGACACACCCGAACATAAAGAAGAAATAAATCAAAGTAGCGATGGCCAAAATCCTGTTGATATCGATGAAAAAAATCAAAATATTTACTCAGAAGAGGAAACAAAATATTTTTTAAACTCTTATAATAGAATGGGCAATTTTACACCAAGACAAATACGGCTTTTCTTTATTAAATATCAACTTTGCAGGTTAATGGTTAGTAAACTTCCTGATGTCGAGGCAACTCATCAAGATATGATTGATGGAATACTCAACATTTATGACCCAAACAAAGATAACAAAGTAATTGTCAATAACGCAGACCTTATAAAAATAATCGATCAAATTAAATAAAGCGCTCTTACTCTGATTATTCCCTAAAAAAAAGTATAATTTAAACAAGGTTTTTTAATTCAGAGATATATGCAATCCTCCATTGTATATTTTTCAAAACATTTAAACTAAACTAAAAAAGTACTTTGAATATCTTCTTTAGAATCAACCTCAAAAATGGTATTAAATGAACCATGACAGAAGATTTAAAAATTAATAAAGAATTGTTCAATTTCAAGCTCGGAACAACTTCTTTTATATATCCAGATGATATTATCCCAAATATTAAAAAGCTTGGACCTGTTTTTGATGAAATCGAACTGCTTATATTTGAAAGTATCCCTGCTCTTCCATCAACACAAGATGTCATGGAGTTAGCCCTTCTTGCCCAGGATTTTGATTTAACATATAATATTCATCTTCCAGTTGATGTCTCGCTTACAGATGTTTCAAACCTAAAAAGAGATCAGGCAGTTGAAACTATTAAAAGAGTGATTGATCTTGTAAGCCCTTTAAAACCTACAACTCATACTCTTCATCTTGAATATCAAGACTTTAGTGATGATCAAGATTGGTATAAACGAGGTTTTGATGCTGTTGGGGAGTTAGTTTTGCCACTTGACCACCCAGAGATAATTTCAATTGAAACTCTTGATTATCCATTTGAATCCATTGAATCTATAATTGATGAATATGGGCTTTCTGTCTGTGTAGACGCAGGACATCTTATAAAATATGGACACAGTATTAAATCTGTTTTTAAAAAATATCATGATAAGATTCCTCTAATTCATCTCCATGGCGTTGATTTTTCAAAAATACCACCGAAGGATCATGTCTCGCTTGATAAAATTCCTGAAGACAAACTTGTTGATACACTTGAGGTTTTAAAGAATTTTAATGGAGTTGTTTCTTTAGAAGTATTTAATAAAAAAAATCTAATATCTTCTATTGCCTGCCTTGAGAAATTCTTTTAAACTTAACAAAATATGTAATTTTATACAAAATCAAAGGAAGTTAAAAAAATGACAATTCAATCATGGTTCATGTATTTGGTGTTGGTATTAATCGCAACAGCAACACCAGGACCAGCAGTTCTTTTCATTGTAACAAACTCAACATTGCATGGGTGGAAAAAAGCTTTCTTTGCAGCACTTGGTAATATTGTAGGTCTTTTTTTACTCGGTGTCATTGCTGTTACAGGGTTAGGAGCAATAGTCCAAACCTCAGAAATTTTATTTGGGTTAATAAAATATGCCGGGGCAGCGTACCTGATCTATTTAGGGTTAAAGATGATTTTTCAGAAGAATTCTGATTTTAACACAAGTTAAAAGCCTTTCTTGCCCACCCAAATCGGATTAAAGCTATCAATCGCACAAGTGGTTCAACTTTTATCGGTTTTGGTATTCTGCTTGCTGCATCATCAAATAAATAGATTTTATTGAATTATGTCCAAAGCTTTGCTATTTAAGAGTGATTAAGCCATTTTGTTTATTAAATTGGGATTTAAAATTGTAAAATGTCCATTGTTAAAAAAAGAAAAAAAACACGGCAGATAAGCGTTGGTTCTGTGAAAGTTGGTGGTGGAGCACCTATTGCAGTTCAGTCTATGACAAATACATATACTCAAGATGTTGATGCAACTGTCTCTCAGATAAACCAATTATCCAAGGCCGGGTGTGAAATTATCAGGGTTGCAATTCCTGATATGGAAGCAGCGCTTGCAGTAAAAAAAATAAAAAAACAAATTGATATTCCTTTGATTGCAGATATTCATTTTGATTATAGGCTTGCTATTGCATCGGCAGAAAATGGTGCTGATGCTTTGAGAATAAATCCCGGGAATATAGGGGGAAAAACCAGAGTTCAAAAAATTGTACAATGTGCAAAAAATAATGGTATTTCCATCAGAATCGGGGTAAACTCAGGGTCTCTTGAAAAAGATATTGAGCAAGCTTTGGGCAATGGGGCAAAAGCCATGGCAGCAAGTGCTAAGCGCAATGTTGAATTGATCAGGGGCATGGATTTTCATGATATTAAATTATCAGTTAAGGCCTCAGATGTTTCAAGAACTGTAGAGGCATACAGGCTTGTGTCTTCACAGACTGACCTGCCTCTTCATATAGGAGTTACTGAAGCAGGAGGTCTTTTCGCCGGAATCAGCAAATCAGCCATAGGTATTGGCATGCTGCTTTCTGAGGGCATTGGTGATACAATACGTGTTTCTTTGACAAGAGACCCGGTAGAAGAGGTTCGAACAGCTTGGGAAATTTTAAGAGCCCTTGATATTAGAAAGCGAGGAGTTGAAATAATATCCTGCCCCACATGCGGAAGATGCAGGATTGATCTCTTTGATATTGCTGAAAAAGCTGAAAAAGCTTTACTTGAGTGTGAAGTTCCGGTTAAAATTGCAATTATGGGTTGCGTGGTAAATGGCCCGGGAGAGGCAAAAGAAGCTGATATTGGAATAGCAGGTGGAGATGGTACAGGCATTTTGTTTAAAAAAGGGAAGCTTGTAAAAAAAATTCCTCAGGATAAACTTATAGATGTTCTGTTGGAAGAAGTTGAAAAATATACAATGAGTCGGAGGGGATTAAATGGGGGAAAAGATTAAAACTGCAATAACGCCAACACGAGATGAAGATTACCCGGGATGGTATCAGGAGGTTGTCAAAGCTTCTGACATGGCCGAACATTCTGCTGTCCGCGGATGTATGGTAATTAAACCATGGGGATACGCTCTGTGGGAAAATATAGTAAGCAAGCTTGATGAAATGTTTAAAAAAACAGACGTTAAAAATGCATATTTCCCATTATTTATTCCAAAATCTTATCTTGAAAAAGAAGCTGAGCATGTTGAAGGGTTTGCCAAGGAATGTGCCGTTGTAACCCACCATAAACTTGAAAAAGATGAAAATGGCAAGCTTATACCTGCTGGGAAACTTGCGGAACCGCTTATTGTGCGCCCCACATCTGAAACAATTATTGGTGAATCCATGTCTAAATGGATTTCAAGTTATCGTGATCTCCCTCTTCTTCTCAACCAGTGGGCAAATGTTGTAAGATGGGAAATGAGAACACGCCTTTTTCTTCGAACAAGTGAGTTTTTGTGGCAGGAAGGGCATACTGCCCATGCCACAGAAGAAGAGGCTCGGGAAAGAACTATGATGATGCTTGATGTTTATACAAAATTTGTACAGGACTATCTTGCCGTGCCGGTAATTCAAGGCAATAAAACAGAGTCTGAAAGATTCCCAGGAGCTGTGGATACTACATGTATAGAGGCCATGATGCAGGATAGAAAAGCACTTCAGGCAGGCACCTCACATTTTTTAGGACAAAATTTTGCCAAAGGGTCAAATATTAAGTTTCAGGCTGAAAGCAAAGAAGAAGAGCTTGTATGGACAACTTCATGGGGCATGTCCACAAGAGTGATTGGTGGTGTTATCATGACGCACGGTGATGATGATGGTGTTATGATGCCTCCAAAAGTTGCGCCTTCCCATGTTGTGCTTATTCCTATCATAAGAAAGCCAGATGAAAAAAGAAAAATAATGGAATACTGCCAAAACATAAAGGATACAATGGCAGTACGGGAATATGCAGGAAGAAAGTTAGTTGTAGAAATAGACGACAGAGATATTGGGGGCGCCAGAGGCTGGGACTGGGTTAAAAAAGGAATTCCTGTCAGAGCAGAAATCGGCCCGCGAGACATGGAGAATGATTCAGTTTTTATGGGGAGAAGAGATAAATCTCCTAAAGAAAAAGAAACATTAAAAAGAGAAGAGTTTATTAATAAAATTGTTGATATTCTGGACGATATCCAGAGCAATATGTATAATAAAGCTGTTGCATATAGAAAAGAAAACACACATGAAATAGATGAGCAAAAGAAATTTTATGATTTTTTCACTCCGCAAAACAAAGGAATTCATGGAGGCTTTGTAAATTCTCACTGGTGCGGATCTGCAAAATGTGAGGAAAAAATTAAAAAAGACCTTTCTGTTACTATCAGGTGCATTCCTTTTAATAGCAAAATTGAACAGGGTAAATGTATATGCTGCGACAGCACGAGTAGCAGACGGGTATTATTTGCAAAAGCATATTAGTTAAAAATGATCAGAATATCAAACATACTTGATACAATAGCAGAGAATAATCCTGATGCTGATCTTGATATTATTGATAAGGCCTATATCTATTCAGCCAGAGTACATGCAGGTCAGATGCGCCTTTCCGGCGAACCATATTTATCACATCCCTTAGAAGTTGCTGCAATAGTTGCAGAAATGAACCTTGATGTCGAAAGTGTTGCTGCAGCCTTACTACATGATGTTGTCGAGGACACCCATGCAACAACTGAAGAAATCGAAGAGATGTTTGGACATGATATTGCTAATATTGTTGCTGGTGTTACAAAGCTTTCAAACTTAACTTTTTCAACAAAAGTTGCACAACAGGCTGAAAGCTTAAGAAAAATGATTCTGGCAATGGCAGATGATTTAAGAGTAGTTCTTATAAAGCTCACTGACAGAGTGCACAATATGAGAACCCTGAAATATCATAAAAGTCCAGAAAAACAAAAAGAAATAGCCCAGGAAACCCTTGATATTTATGCCCCTATTGCTGCAAGACTTGGAATATTCTGGATAAAACAGGAACTTGAAGATATAGCATTTTATTACACTCTTCCTGACGAATATGAACAGATAAACAACCTTGTAAACAAAGCAAAAGAAGAAAAAGAAAATTATATAGAGGTTGTAAGAGAAAAATTAGTTAGCGAAGTTGAAAAAACCGGATTTAAAGCTGAAATCAAAGGAAGATTCAAACATCCATATAGTATATACCATAAAATGCTTTCGCAAGAGCTTGAGTTTGAAGAAGTATATGATGTGATTGCCTTTAGAATAATTCTTGATTCAGTTACTGAATGTTATGCTATAATGGGGATGGTTCATTCAATATGGACGCCAATTAATAATAAAATTAAAGATTATATTGGGAACCCAAAGCCCAATATGTACCAATCCATTCACACAACAGTAATGGGGCCTTCCGGAGAAAGAATAGAGATACAAATTCGAACATGGGAGATGCACCAGATTGCAGAATCCGGAGTTGCAGCGCACTGGAGCTATAAAGAAGGTATGAAAACCGAACAAGGCACAAGTAAAGTTTTTACCTGGATAAGAAACCTTGTTGAAAACCAAGAAAATTACAAAGACCCTGATGAATTTCTTGAAAATGTAAAAATTGATTTATTCCCGGATGAAATATATGTTTTTACACCACATGGTGAGATAAGAACTCTTCCGAGAAACGCAACTCCTATTGATTTTGCCTATTTAATTCATACTGAAGTCGGACATTCATGCAAAGGTGCTAAAGTCAACAGTTCGCTTGTGCCATTATCTTCTAAGCTTAAAACAGGTGATCGTGTTGAAATTATCACCTCAAAAATCCAGTCACCAAGTGCTGACTGGCTACACATTGTTAAGTCAGTTAAGGCGAAAAGCAAGATACGTCAATGGCTCAACGCCAGAGAAAAAGAAAGAAGCATCTCTCTTGGTAAAGAGATGTGTGATAAAGCTTTCAGGAAAAAAGGTCATAGTTTTAATAAGGCAAATAAGTCTAACAAAATTAAAGAAGTCGCCCAGAGCTTTGGGTTTGGAAAGGTTGAAGAGCTTTTAGCTCAGGTGGGTTTTGGCAACATTACTCCTTTGCAGATTTTAAATAAAGTAGTTCCTGACCTTGAAAAAACTGAGATTCAAAATAAAACTATATTTAATAAATTATTATCTGGTAAGAAGAAAAGCAAAGATCATACAGGCGTTATTGTCAAAGGACTTAATGATATTCTTGTTAAATTTGCAAAATGTTGTAACCCTCTTCCCGGGGACCGTATTGATGGCTATATAACTCAGGGGGAAGGAGTAACAATACACAGAAAAAATTGTGTGAATATATTAAAGATGAGTCCGGAACGGCAGATTGATGTTAGTTGGAGCAGCGATGATACTAAAGACTTATATGTTGTAAGCCTTAGAATCCGCACTCATGACAGGTCAGGACTTCTGGCTGATATGGCCAGCGTAATATCCAACAATAAATCAAATATCCAAGCCACACGTTCAGAAACATCTGAAGTGGGGATTGGATATTTTTATTTTACTATTACTGTTGAAAATTCAGGTCATCTTCAAAAGATAATATCAGAGCTTAAAAAGGTCAAAAAAGTTAAAGACGTAAGACGAATAGTTATTAGCTAGCAGCTAATTTTTTACAATTCTTTTGATTTTGTAGCTTTTTTAACAACTTTTCCAGATTTAATACAAGTGGTGCATGCAGAAATCTTTTGAGATCTTCCATCAACAACAGCACGAACACTTTGTAAGTTTGGATTAAATCTTCTTTTATTTAAATTATGGGCATGGCTGACATTGTTACCAGTCATAGGTTTCTTGCCACAAATATCACACTGCTTAGACATATTAATACTCCTAAAATAATTCCAAAATAATTAACCCAATGAATATATATTAAATTTAACCGCTTGTAAATAAAAATTTCATTTATATCAATTGGGTAATTATCAAAAGTGCAAAGTTTTTTTTGATATGTGGATTGGTAAAAAAAATTGACAAAAAACCAGGTATTCTTAACTTTAATATAACGAAAACCTTGTGCCCAATAAATTATGGGAATTAAGGAGAAAAAAGTGTCTGTAGAATACAATGATTATCATTTGATTTTAGGAGAGCTTATATTAAATCATTCATTTAAGCCTGTTTCTGACAAGATTTTTGATATGGCAAATAGAATTATATATGCGTGTGAAGTAGATGGAGCCTGCCCTTGTGATTCTGATATATGTGAATTGTGAAAATGTAACAGGTTTTAGAGAAAAGATAATATTTGCCCTTCTTATGAGAAAGGGCAAATATTAATTAGCCTATATTATTTCAATATAAGTCGTTTTTTTACTTCTTGGACAAAATTATCAATACCTTGATTAATAGTTTTTAACCATGCGTTTGTACTGGCTGCTTGTGTGTGTAACCTTACATGTCCTCGAACAGTTTCACCTTCTTTAAAAGGCTTAATGTCGCCTTTAATTTTTATCTTTGCTTCAAAGTCTAAAGATAGAGTCCAAAAGCCAGGTGTCATCCATGACCAAAATTGTTCAATATCAGCTTCAATGGGTATGGCATTTTTAGATGAAGTAGGGTCATCAACTACGCGATAACCTGCTTCGATAAATGCCCTTGTTAGTGCTTCTTTAGCAAGATCTTCAATGGTTCGACCCTCAGGCAAAACTATATCACCAAAGGCTTTTCCATAGCTATTTCTTTTGCGAGCAATAGCTCTTGCTTTAATGGCGCTATCTTCTATATCATCTGCTTTCAGTGAAGGAATCGAAGCATTTGATGGTGCTTCTTCAAATTGTCGAAGATCTGTTATACGAACAATAGCAATAGTTTTGCCTGCCGAAGGGCTTTGAGGCACATCTACTTTAACATCTAAGATACCACGATTTGTTGCACACCCGCTTCCAAGCAGCAGTATACTGATTACAATACAAGTCCATAATATCGAACTCCAATTAATCCTTTTTTGTTTCATCATTGAGATCTCTCCTTTATTATCGTTTGGTTTCCTTTTTTTATGCAAGAGAACTAGCCAGTTTGTCAAGGCAAATATGGATTTATTTCATTTGAAATTATTGAGGAAGGTATTGTTTGCCCCGCCCAGGCGAGCAAGACAAACAATATTTAGATTATACTATTAGGCAATAAGAATTATACCATTTTAAATATCGCAGCAGCACCCATTCCGCCGCCAATACACATTGAAACAATACCATATTTGCCTTTAACTTCTTTTAAGTTGGCAAGGCAGGTAGCAGTGAGTTTTGCACCGGTACACCCTAATGGATGACCAAGAGCTATTGCACCACCATGGATATTTATTTTATCCATGCTGTCTTCTAAACCAAGTTCTTTAATGCAATAAATCGCTTGGGAAGCAAAAGCTTCATTGATTTCAAAGATATCTATCTGGTCAATGGTCATGCCTGCTTGTTTAAGTACTTTTGGGATTGCATAGCGAGGACCTACACCCATTTCATCTGATTTGCAACCAATGGTTGAGTAGGAAACAAGCTTTGCAATCGGTTTAAGACCAAGCTCATCACATTTTTCTTTGGATACAATTATGGTAGCAGCAGCACCATCAGTTGTTTGAGATGAGTTTGCAGCAGTTACACTTCCACCACCTGCAAAAACAGGTCTAAGTTTTGCTAAACCTTCCGCAGTTGATGATCTTATTCCGTCATCATTTTCTACAATAAACTCTATTTTTTTATAAGTCCCATCTTCCTGTTTTTCAAATTTATAAGCAGGCGTTGGCACTATTTCAGTAAAAAGGCCATTGTCTCTGGCATTTACAGCTTTGTTTTGAGAAGCAGCTGCAAATTTGTCCTGATCTTCTCTTGAAACATTGTATCTATTTGCAACATTTTCAGCAGTTATGCCCATGGAAATATACATTTCTGGGTTTGATGCTGAATATTCAGGATGAGGTCTTGGAGCATTACCACCCATGGGAACAAATGTCATAGATTCAACACCGGCTCCTATTGTAACGTCTGACCAGCCCATTTGGATACGGGCAGATGCAAGAGTAATTGCCTCAAGTCCTGAGGAGCAGAATCTGTTAACCGTAGCGCCTGAGACTGAATCAGGAAAACCAGCCATTTTTACTGCAATTCTTCCTATATTGAGACCTTGTTCGCCTTCAGGGAATGCACATCCAACCATTACATCTTCTATATCCTCAGCTTTCAGTCCCTCTGTTTTATCAACAGCAGTTTTTAATATAAATGATAACAATTCCTCAGGTCTGGTTTCTTTATACAGACCCTTGTTTTGTTTGCATCCGGGTGTTCTTATTGATTGTACTATATATGCTTCTTTCATCGTATTCCTCCTTTAATTTCTAAGCGGTTTGCTTGTTTTCAACATATGATCAATCCTTGCAACTGTTTTTTCTTCTTTTGCAAAATCAACAAAAGCATCTCGTTCGAGCTTGAGAATTGTTTCTTCATCAACATAACTACCTGATTTAACGTCACCACCGCTCATAACAAATGCAATACGTTTTGCAAGGAATGAATCATGCTCACTCATGAACTTGCCTTGAAGAAAATTAAAAAGCTCAGCATTAACCATTCCTTGTCCACCATTACCCATAACTCTGAGTGGCTGCTTTGCTGGTGGAGCATAGGCATCATCAACCATTTTCAGAACTTCTTTTTTTGCTTCGCCAACCAGGTTGTCCCGGTTGAAGACTATTCTGTCAGTTGCACCAAGGAACCCTAAGCTTTTCGCTTTTGCAGCAGACATTGAAAATTGTGCCATTGCAATATTCATAAATGCTGGAATAAAAAGTTTTGCAAGGTCAGTGTCTTTAGCAACACCGGCAGGAAGAGCACTTATGAATTTTTTCCACATATTCATTGTTCCACCACCAGCAGGAAGAAGTCCAACACCAATTTCAACAAGGCCCATAAAAAGTTCTGAGTGTGCAACTATTCTGTCTGCACCAAGACATGTTTCGCATCCACCGCCAAGGGTCATACCATAAGGTGCCGCAACAACAGGGAATGGAGCATATTTTGAAGCTTGAATGCCATCCTGAGCTTTTTTAAGGAAAGCATTAATTTCTGAATATTTTTTATCATGGCAGAGTTTTGATATAAAACCTAAGTCAGCGCCGGCAGAAAAAGCTCCTGGCATTCCACCAGCTTCATTACCAATTACAAGGCCAACTCCGTTTTTATCAACATACTCAAGGGCACCGGCCATTGAATCAACAATTTCAGCATTTATTGCGTTCATTTTTGTATGGAATTCAACACAGAAAACACCATTTCCTATGTCAACAAGGCTTGCAGACTTGTTTCCCATGACAGTTTTGTTGTTGCCCTTGGCAGCTGCAATGGATACCATAGATTTTGCAACAGGTACTTCTTTGTAAGAAGAAGAGGCAAAATCATAAAAAAATTTTATGCCATTTTCAAGTTTGTAAAAACAAGTATTGCCTTTTTCAAGCATTGTTTTCACATTCGCAGGAACTTTCAGATCTTCTTTTTCCATGCGCTCGACTGCTTCTTTAATACCGTAGGTATCCCAAACTTCAAACGGACCCATCTCAAAGTTATAACCCCATTTCATGGAATTATCTATTTCAACGATTGTATCTGCGATCTCAGGGATTCTGGAAGCTGCGTATTGAAAACTGTTGGCAGCCATTTTCCAGGCAAAAATTGCGCCTTTGTCATCACCCTTAAGAACAGATTCGATTTTTCCGGCAAGGGTGTCTTTTTTCTTTGCTTCATCAAGACATGGGAATGTTGGCCTTACAAGGTCTTCATATTCAAGAGTTTTAGAGTTTATTACTTTTTTAACTCGTTTCCCATCTGGCGTGAAATCAGTTTTGTAAAATCCTGCTTTTGTTTTATTTCCAAAAAGTTTTTTCTCAACCATTTTAGAAGCAAACTCAGGCATGATAAGAGAATTTCTTTGCTCATCATCAGGACAAAGCTCATATGAGTTCTTGCATACATGATCCACCGTATCTAGACCAACAAGGTCAACTGTTTTAAATATAGCTGTTTTGGGTCGCCCTAGTGCTGGTCCGAATATTGAATCGATTTCAGGGATAGTCATACCTTCTTTAATCATTGCCTGCATGATTATTCCAATGCCCTGAATTCCAATTCTGTTTCCTACAAAGTTTGGAGTATCTTTTGCCCATACAATACCCTTGCCAAGGTTTTTTTCCCCAAATTTTGCTATGAAATCAAGAACTTTTGGTAGAGTTTCAGCACCTGGAATAAGTTCTAAAAGATGCATGTACCTTACAGGGTTAAAAAAATGTGTGCCCATGAAGTGCTGCTTGAATTCTTTTGAAAATCCTTCACAAATAGCCTTAAGTGGAATACCTGAAGTGTTTGATGTTACTATGCAATCAGGTTTTCTTACCTTTTCAATTCGTTTAAAAAGTTTTTGTTTGATTTTAAGGTTTTCTACTACAACTTCACAAATCCAGTCACATTCTTTGAGTTTTTCAAAATCATCATCAAGGTTTCCAATCTCAATAAGAGATGCATCCTTTTTACTCATAAAAAGGTCTGGTTTGGAATTAAGCGCAGCATCAAAGCCGGCTTTTACAATTCTATTTCTTGCAATCGGATCGTTTTTTTCTTCATCCTTTAAATCAAAGGGAACAATATCCAAAAGCAGAACTTTTATTCCGGCACCGGCGAGAAGAGCTGCTATCCCACCTCCCATAATCCCAGACCCAATTATTGCGACCTTTCTAATTTTTCTTTTCATTGCCCCCTCCTATATTAATGTTTTAAAAATATTAGATTTTTGAATAAATGAATACTCATTCATTTTGTAACAGAAAGTTATTGCAGGTGTCAAGAAAAAATATTAAAATTTTTTAAGTTCAACTTTTAAATATTATAAGCTAATTTCAAAAGGTTATTTGTAATGACCCCATTGAAAGAAATTTTGGATTATGATAAATTGTCTCAAAAAATGATATGAATTTGTATTCATGTAGAAGCATGCAGTCATTAGTGACAGGAGATTTTTTAATGCAGGTGTTAAAAACTGGAAACAGAGACAGTTTACCCCATGATGTATCTTTGAGTATTCCCTCTCTTGGATATTCTATTGCTAATTTGCAAAATAAAAAAGGTGAAATACCATGGCATAAACAAGGTAAAACTGATCCTTGGGATCTTGTTGAATCAGCCATGGGGCTCAATATAAGTGGGTATCACAAAGAAGCCATGCTTGCATTTGAATGGATGAAAAAAAATCAAAACCAAGACGGATCATGGTATTCTTCTTATATGAATGGCGAACCTCTTGATAAAACCCTTGAAAGTAATATGTCATCATACATTGCAACAGGCTTGTTCCACTCCTGGCTGATAACCAAAAACACCGAATTTCTAAAAACAATGTGGCAAACCTTAAAAAAAGGAATTGATTTTGCCTTAAGCCTTCAAACTGACCGAGGAGAAATTTTCTGGGCAAAAAGTCCTGAGGGTAAGATTGACCCCATGGCTCTTCTTACAGGATCAAGCTCTGTATTTATGAGTCTTAAATGTGCAATTTCCATTGGGTTGATTTTGGGAAGAGAAGTAGAACAATGGAAAAAAGCTTTTAAAAAACTTAAATATTCAATTCAAAAGCAATCTCATGTTTACAATATCAGTAAATCAAGGTATTCCATGTACTGGTTTTACCCTGTGCTTTCAGGCGCCATTGTCGGAGTTGATGCTGAAAAAAGGATAGAAAAACAATGGAATAAATATGTTGTTGAAGGAATGGGTGTCAGATGTGTGTCTGATCGACCATGGATAACAATGGCTGAGACTGCAGAACTGGTTCTCGCTCTTGAAGCAGTAGGGAAAATAGACCTTGCTATGAGAGTTTTTTCATGGATACAAGATTGCACTTATGAAGACAATACGTTCTGGTGTGGATACACATTTCCAGATAATACAATCTGGCCTGAACAAAAAATTTCATGGACAAATGCTGTGGTAATGATGGCAGCCGATGCGCTGTATTCTTTAACACCAGCATCAAACCTCTTTTCTCATAAATCCTGGGATGATTTTATCTATACTCAACTGACAAATTGAAAAAATAGGAGCTACTCATGGCAAATGCATTGGAAGCTTTGTTCAAGCCTATACAAATTGGTAATTTTAAATCAAAAAACAGAATTTTAATGTCTGCAATGAGCATTAATTTTGGGGTTGATGATAATGGTTATGTCACAGATCAACTAACTCAATATCTTGTTGAAAGAGCCAAAGGCGGAGCAGGTATGACTCTTGTGGGAGGTGGGAATGTTCATCCGGCTGGTATGGAATTGCCAACCCTTCCAAAGTTATGGGATGATGGCTGCATAGCTCCATTAAAAGTGCTTACCACAGAGATAAAAAAATATGATGCCAAAATCGGGATTCAGATTATGCATGGGGGCAGGCAGTGCTACCTTCCTGAAAAAGTTGGCCCATCAGCCATACCAGCTCCTGCTGTAGTAAAAGGAACGGTGCGGGCCCTGGAAATTCATGAAATAAAAGAAGCTGTTGAATCCTTTGGAGATGCTGCAAGAAGATGTTATGAAGCAGGTTTTGATTTTCTAGAGCTCCATGGTGCCCATGGATATCTTGTAAGTCAGTTCCTGTCAAAGAATTCAAACATACGTGAAGATGAATATGGTGGTTCCTTTGAAAACAGGACAAGATTTTTATTTGAAGTAATAGATGACATTAAGAAAAAAACTGCCCAAGACTATCCTCTGGGGATCAGGATTAATGGTGATGACTATATGGAAAATGGATGGGGTCTGGAAGATTCAAAAAAACTTGCTCCTTTAATTGAAAAAAAAGGTGTTGCATATCTTCATGTGTCAGCTGGTGTATATGGATCAAAAGAACTTACTATCCCATCCATGTATCGGGAACAGGGCTGTTTTGTATATCTTGCAAAAGCCATTAAAAAGGTTGTTTCGATACCTGTGGCTGCTGTGGGTCGTATTAAAGATCCAAAGCTTGCGGAAAAGATTTTACAGGATGGCGATGCAGATTTTATTGCCATGGGCAGACCTTTGCTTGCAGATCCATATCTTCCTCAAAAAGCAAAACAAGGAAGATTTACTGAGATCCGCCCCTGTATTGGATGCTGCCTTGGATGCATTCATGCAGTTCTTCAAAGAGAACCAGGATCCTGTGTAGTAAATCCTGATGTGGGTCGTGAATTTAGATTGAATAAAAAAGAGACAAGTTCATCAGAAAAGAAAGACAGAGTTTTTAATGTTTTGGTTGTTGGTGCAGGTCCATCAGGCTTGGCTTGTGCCCGTCATTTTGCATTAAAGGGGCATAAAGTTACAATATGCGAAAAAAAAGAAAATCATGGAGGTTTGCTTTCTCTTGCTGCAAAAGCTCCGGGTAGAGATGACCTGAATGATATTCTTGAATTTTTTTCAAACGAGCTGAATCGACTGAATGTTAAAATAGAATTTAATACTGAATTATCAAAAGAGCTAATAGAGAAAATAAATCCGGATAAAGTTGTACTTGCCACAGGTTCCATGCCTGATATGCCCCTTGTTAAGGGACTTTTTCAATCAGACATGGAAATTTTAACTTGTGTTGATATTCTTGAAGATGATGAAAATCAAGAAGATATAAAAGATAATATCCTTGTTCTTGGTGGTGGTATGTCAGCATTGCTCATAGCTGATTTTTTAGCTGAAAAAGGGAAAAATGTTGTTGTCCTAAATAGAAAATCAAGTTATGCAACTGAGATGTCCTCCAATGACAGATATTATCTAAGAGAAAGATTAAAAGAAAATTCTGTAAAACTAATAAAGAATGTTTCAATTGCAAAATTTCTAAAAAATGGTGTCGTATTTAAAGCAAATAATGAAGAACAATCACTGGATAACTTTGATACTGTTGTTATTGCAGAAAAAATGAGCCCAATTAGAGAAGCTGCAAAACTTTTAAAGGACTCAAATATTGAGTTTCATTATATTGGAGATGCCAAGCTTCCAAGGCACCTTATGTATTGCATCAGTGAAGCTCAAGAGATTATTGGGTGATTAATATTATCATTAGGAGAGGATTATGAATAATAAAAAACTTTCAGTTATACATCCAGGAGAAATTCTGTCAGAGGAATTTTTAAAACCAATGGGTATAAGTCAGTATAGAATCGCAAAAGATATTAGTGTGTCGGCAAGGCGTATTAATGAAATTGTTCATTGTAAACGTGCAATTACTGCTGATACTGCTTTACGCTTGGGACGGTTTTTTGGCATGGCTCCCAGGTTCTGGTTAAATTTACAGAATCGCTTTGATCTTGAAACAACGCAAGATCTCTTAGCAGATCGTCTTGAAAAAGAGGTACATGTTCTAAATTCAGATGCTGCATAAAATTATAATTTATTCAGCGCCATATTCAGTAAGATAATTGTCTATTTTTGCAAGCATTTCATCATTTAGATAAACTTCTCCATTTATTTTTTTGTTATGAAGGTATTGTTTTATCTGGGTGATGGTAACAATTGGATGAATTGGGATGTCTAAAATTTCTTCCACTTCTTTTAGAGCATTTTGATTTGTTTTCCCTTTTTCCTGGCGATCAACACTAATTATAATTCCTTTGACTTCTGGGTTATTGTTGGCTTTCAGGGTCACAAGTGATTCTCTTATTGCTTTGCCCGAAGTGATTACGTCATCAATAAGTATCAGTTCTGAGTCAGTTTTTAATTCCATGCCAACTACTGTGCTTTTATCTCCATAGGTTTTTGCTTCTTTTCTATTAAAAACATATCCTTTATCAATGCCCATTTCATTCAGGGCAATGCTTGCTGATATGCACAGAGGTATTCCTTTGTAAGCAGGTCCATAAATACCATCAAACCCATCTGCAAAATGCTCTTTTATGGCATGGGCATAAAATTGTCCGAGTTTACTGATTTTAGCTCCGGTATCAAACATGCCAGTGTTAATAAAATATGGGGCAACTCTACCACTTTTCAAAGTAAACTCTCCAAATTTGAGAGCATTGCATTGAACAAGAAATTCGATAAATTCTTCTTTATATGTCATGGGCATTTCCTTAATTTATTTAAGGTTAGGGATGTCGCCATGCAAAATAATCATCCAGGGCAACTTCCTTTCCAGATTTTAATAGAGCTGTTTTGTTAAAGTCTTCCATGTCTCTTAACTTCTCAGACCCGAATACAGGTCCGTCCTTGCAGACTACTTCTTTTCCGCAAACACAGGCACCGCATAGTCCAAATCCACACCGCATATATCTTTCAAGGGATACCTGACAATGGATGTTATGTTTCTCGCATATTTCAAAAACTTTGTGCATCATAATTTCAGGGCCGCAGGTATAAACTTTGTTAAAAGTATTTCCATCGGCAATTTTCTCTTTAAGAAGATCAGTAACAAAACCTTTATGACCAAGGCTTCCATCATCAGTACAGAAATAACGTTCAAACTTGAATCTATCTTTAAACAAAAGATAATCCTTTGATCTTGCTCCATGGATACAGGTTATACTTACTCTATCGTGATTTATTCTATCCAGGAGAGGTGCAAGGGGAGCCAAACCGCACCCTCCTGCGACTATTGCAATACTGTCACCTGGTTTAGGTAAGGTAAAGCCATTTCCAAAGGGGCCCCTGATACCAACAAGATCATCTTTTTTCAATGAAATTGCTTTTTTTGAAAAAATGCCTTTTGCCTCAATGGTGATACCAAATTTTTTGTCTGAAACAGAAGAAAGAGTATATGGCTTTTCATCTACCTCGGGAATCCAGAGCATTATAAACTGACCTGGTTTAAATATCAGAGAAGAGTTGAAAAAAAGCGTTGCAAACTCAGGATTTTCCTCTTGTTTGCCTGCAACTTTAAGCATGATATGGTCTTTAATGTTTTTAATGAGCCGCACCTCGGATACTATCAATTGTACTATTATGGCGATCCAGCCACCTTGTCATTTCCTTTGTGACTAGTCCAAACACATTGATGCCTCTGGTCTTAACTGCACTACCAATCCCTGTCAGAGTTGCACCTGCCATAATCATTTCAATTGCATCCTCGCCTGTAGAAATACCACCAAGTCCGATAATGGGTATTTTGACAGCTTTGTATATGTCATATACACAACGTATAGCAACCGGCTTGATCATAGGGCCTGAAAGACCACCTTTTTTAAAATCAAGCACAGGCATGCCCGATTCTATGTCAATTACCATGCCCGGACCTACTGTATTGATTGCACAGATGGCATCTGCTCCTGCGTCTTCACAAGCTTTTGCAATTTCTGCAATATTTAGAGCCTGGGGTGTAAGCTTTGCTATTAAAGGGACATTGGTTACTTTTTTAACAGCAGAGACAACTTCATGGGCAGATTTTGCGTGTACCCCAAAAGTCATGCCGTGCTTTTCAGAGTTTGGGCAGGAAATATTGACTTCGATCATATCAGGTTTCTGCTTAGATACAAACTCAGCAACCCTTGCATATTCTTCAACAGAACCGCCATAGATGCTTGCTGATAATGGAAAGTCTCTTGTCTCAAGATCTTTCCATTCTTTTTCCATGTTTGTATATCCAGGGGTGGGAAGACCCACAGCATTTATTATGCCATGACCTAGATCAATAACAGTTGGGTTGTTATGCCCATCTCTGGGCTCAGGACCAATGGATTTCATGGTGACTAAAGCACATCCATTATTATATACCCGTTCCAGAATATCCTTGTTGTTCCCGAGGATTCCCGATGCCAGGACAGTAGTGTTTTTTAATGTTGTGTCTAAAAATTGGATACTCATATCATTTTTACTTTATATCATAAATTAATTCAGAAATCATATCAGTATAGGGCACAAAAAACAATATTGAATCATTGAAGACTGAGAGATTATTAGATGGCTTGTCAGAGATAGAATCAAAGGTAATGGTTTAATATAAAAAGTTTTAAAATAAATATTGACATCTCATGCCGAATGGTTTAACCATTTAACTTTAAATATTTATAAGATTAAATAATTGTAACAGGAGAAATTATGACAAAGAACAGAATTGAACAGCACCCTGTTCTTCCTATTGTGGGGAAAGAAGAAGTTTCATTTTATTGGAACAAAGAAAAGCTTTTTGCAAAAAAAGATGAAATTATTTCATCAGCACTTTTTGCAAACGGGATAAAAGTCTTTGGTCATAACCATAAAGATGATTCTGCCCGGGGAATTTTTTGTGCCAATGGTCAGTGTGCAAAATGCACGGTGATTGCTAATGGAATTCCAGTTAAAGCGTGTATGGTTGAAGTTCAGGAAAATATGTTTATTGAAAGAGTCGAAGGTCTACCTACGCTTCCCGATGTTGAAGGACAGGCTCAAATCAGTGATATTGAGAATATTGAAACTGATGTTTTAATTATTGGAGGCGGCCCGGCAGGTCTGTCTGCATCAATACAACTTAATGAAAATAAGATAAAAACAATTCTTATTGATGATAAAAATAAACTTGGCGGTAAACTTGTACTTCAAACCCATAAATTTTTTGGTTCAGTTGAAGATTCCTATGCTGGTATGAGAGGAATGGATATTGGAAGCATGCTTGCCGACGAAGTTAAGCAAAGTGAATATGTTGAGGTTTGGAGAAGTAGCACAGCTTTGTATGTTTTTAATGATAAAAAAGTTGGTATACTCAAAGACGGTGTTTATAAACTTGTTACTCCAAAAATTATTTTAAATGCAGCAGGTGCCAGAGAAAAATTTTTAAGATTCAAAGGTAATTCCCTTTCAGGTGTTTATGGGGCAGGTGCTTTCCAAACCCTTGTAAATCGAGATCTTGTCAAACCTTCAGAAAACCTTTTTATTATTGGTGGTGGGAATGTTGGTATTATTGCAGGTTACCATGCACTCCAGGCAGGTATAAATGTTGTGGGGCTTGCCGAAGCGGCACCCAAATGCGGTGGATATAAAGTTCATGAGGATAAGTTAACAAGACTTGGGGTTCCAATTTATACATCGCATTCCATTGTATCAGCCAATGGCAGCGATTCTGTAAAATCTGTAACCATTGCCAAAGTTGATGAAAATTTTAATATAATTGAAGGCACTGAAAAAACATATGAGTGTGACACTGTTCTTATTGCTGTTGGTCTTGAGTCGGTTGCAGAATTTACCGATGAAGCCAAAAGTGCTGGGATCAAAGTGTTTGCAGCCGGTGACGCATCAGAAATTGCTGAAGCATCTTCTGCAATGTTTAATGGTAAAATCGCAGGCATAAAAATAGTAAAAGAGTTTTTGCCTGAAGCAAAAGAGATTCCTGAAGCATGGTATACTAAGGCAGATATATTAAAATCTCATCCAGGCGAGCTCCAGGAAATTGAAACCTCAACCCTCGAAGAAGGAATTTTCCCTGTTCTCCATTGTAAACAAGAGATACCATGTAATCCGTGCTCTACTGTATGTCCTGAAGGAGCAATCTTTATGGATGGGGATCCCATAAAAGGGCTTCCAAAATATTCAAAAGGGTGTGAGGGTTGTTTGAAATGCCTTACAATATGCCCGGGGCTTGCAATCACGCTTGTTGATTTTAGAAAAGACAAAGAAAACCCAACCGTTTTCTTACCTTATGAAGTTTATAATTATTCCATACAAAAGGGTGATAAAGCAACATGTGTGGATGTTGATGGCAATGAACTTGGGTTTTTTGAAGTACTTGGTGCCAAAGCCACAAAAGATAGCGACAGAACGCAGATAGTTAGAATTAAAGCATCAAAAGAGGTTGCTAAAAAAATTGTAGGATTTAAAATTCAGACAAAGAAAGTTTCTGAACAATTGTTTGAAAAAATTCCCCATGATCATATTCAGGATAATGAGGTGATTTGCCTTTGCGAAGGAGTTACAGCAGGCGAAATAAGGGAGCTGGTTAGAACAGGTGCTACTGATATGAATCAGATTAAAGCTGTAACAAGGGCTGGTATGGGACCTTGCGGATACAAAACATGTGAAAATTTAATAAAACAAATCTTTTTTGCAGAGAAGATTGCTCAAGAAGATATGGTTCTAAATATCCGTCGCCCATTGTATGTGGAAGTGCCCTTGGGCAAATTTGCAAATGGAGGTCAATAATGAAAACTTTTGATGTAATTATAATCGGCGCAGGCTCTGTGGGAGTTCCTACTGCTCTTTCATTGGCTCAAAAAAAATTGAAAGTTCTTGTGATTGATTCTCTGGCATCCCCGGGACAGGGGCAAAACAAAAAAGCAATTGGCGGTATCAGGGCAACACATTCAGATAAAGGTAAAATCGCAACATCTTTAAAAAGTATTGAAATTTTTTCCACATGGAAAGAGGTGTATGGTGATGATATTGGCTGGATAGCAAATGGTTATAGTTTCCCTGCATATAGTGAAAAAGATGAGAAAATGCTGAAAGATTTAATGAAAGTACAAAAATCATTTAATCTTAATATTAAATGGCTTTCTAAAGAAGAATACCTTGAAATAGTACCTGGTATTAATCAAGAAAACCTTCGAGGGTCAACCTATTCACCTGATGATGGTAGTGCATCTCCTTTACTTGCCATTAACGCATTTTATTTTAAAAGCCTTGAATTTGGAGCACAATATAAGTTTAATGAACAAGTCTTGTCCATTGATACTTCAAAATCAGATGAAATAAAAATCAAGACTGATAAGGGTGAATATTCTGCAAATAAAGTCATAAATGCAGCAGGAATTTATGCAAAAGAAATTGGAAAAATGGCAGGCTTTGATATTCCTGTTATTCCAGACAGTCATGAAGGGGCGATTACAGAGCCAGTACAAAGATTTTTTGGTCCAATGGTTGTAGATCTAAGACCGTGTGAGGATCCGGCTACTGAGGATTCTGCTAATTATTATTTTTATCAGAATAATGAGGGGCAAGTTATTTTTTGTATTACTCCAAAAAATCTTATATATGGAACAAATAGTGAATCCACATCTGTATTTTTACCCCAGGTGGCAAAAAGAATGGTTTCTTTATTTCCTAAACTTGTCAACCTAAAAGTAAGAAGAACATGGAGGGGTCAATATCCAATGAGCCCTGATGGATTCCCTCTTGTGGGAGCTCATAAAGGCAATCCAAATTTTATCAGCGCTGTTGGTATGTGTGGTCAGGGTTATATGCTTGGACCTGGATTGGGCGAATTATTATCCAGAATTGTAACAGAACAATTGACTGCGGAAGATCATGATGTTTTAAATAATTTTGATTTAGAACGTGATTTTTCAAGTGTTGAGAAATTTAAATAAGTTTAATTAAAAAGGGCAGCCAGAGACATTGTCCTGACTGCTCTTTTTTCTTTTTCAGGATATTTTGTGGATGTTTAAGCAAGCAAAACAGAGTAGAGTTTTTCAGGATATTGTTGAACAAATCCAGGCTGCAATTCTCAACAATACCTTTGAGCCCGGGAATAAACTTCCTTGTGAGCGTGAGCTAAAAGAAATGTTCAACACCAGCAGGAGCACTTTGAGGGAAGCTTTAAGAGTACTTGAACAAAAGGGGCTTATTGACATAAAACCGGGTGTATCAGGTGGCGCCATTGTAAAGAAAATCGATACTAACCCCATTACTGAAAACCTTGCACTTTTAATAAAATCCGGTAGTATCTCTTTAAAACATCTATCAGAATTCAGAATTAAAATTGAAGCAAACATAGTTGAACTCGCCACAAAAAGAGCTGGTAAAGATGATATAAAATCCATGAAAGCACTTTTAAAACAAGCAAAAAAGCTGCTCTTAAATGAGGATTTTGATGGGTTTTTGCAAATTGATAGGAAAATGCATACTTTGCTTGGTAAAATATCAGGTAATCCTGTGTTCCAATTCATACAAAAAACAATTCATGATAATATTCATAATTATTATGCTGAATACCTTCCAATGAACAAAGAAATTGCTCAGGAAAATTATACCGATTTCGATGTAATCATTGAAGCTATTGAAAATAAAGATAGCAAGAAAGCTTGTGAACAAATCATGGATCATGTCCACAGATTTAATCTAAGAATGCAGCAGAAACAAAATATAATAGATTAAACAATCCCAAGATCAATTGCTTTTAAAATCTGTTTTGCTTCTTTAAATTCGTGATTCCTGTCAAGCGCTTGCTGGAAATATTTTTTTGCTTTTGAAGCATTCTTCATGTCCAGATAGAGTCTGCCAATATTATAGTAAAGATAAGACTCTTCAGGGTGGATTTTTAGTGCTTTTTTATACTGGCGAAGGGCAACTTCTGTATTCCCCTTTTTTCGTTGAATAACCCCCAGTGTATTATATATATTCAACGAGTGGGTACCTGATTCCAGAACTTCATTTAATACGTCTTCAGCAGAATCAAGCTTATCGGTTTCCATATAAATTTCTGCGGCAAGCTGCATGTGTTCTTCTGCCTTTTTTAAATCACCAATAAGCTTGTATGCCCGCCCCATTGCTTCATAAGCTTTGACAAAAAGCCTGTCTAATTTTGTCGCCTTTGAGAAAGCATCAATGGCTTCGCTGTGTTTACCCTGGGATGTTTTAATGTAACCTATGTTAAAATAATATTCAGGGATTTCTTTTTGATTCACAAGTACAGTAAAAACCTGTAGTGCTTTGTCATATTCTTTATTTTCTATAAGTTCAAGACCATGATCAAGTGTTTGTTGGGTCTGTTCTATTATTGGCTCTTTTACTTCTTTCAGGGATTTATTAATTTTCTTTTGCATTGCCTCATTATCAAAAGGTATGACAAAAAGGCCGGTGACTCCAATCTGACCTGCTTTAAGAACCTTGATTTTTGTAAATGCAGGGTCGGTGAGAAAAAAAGGTATATCAGCCATCTGGTCTTCTCTTCTCAGAATTTTTAAAAGAGCAATGCCTGACATCTCTTTCATTTCATAGGAGCAGACAACACAATCAATTTTTTTTAGTTTCAAAAGAACCCATGCATTATCACCTCGGTCCGCCGTGAAGGTATTTTTATAACCTAGGTCTTTTAAAGAATGGTTAAGATGATTTAATTGATTTTCATTATCATCAACCAAAAGTATTGATTTCTCATTCATTAGAGTTCCTATAATATATCTAAATACGGTCTTTTTTTTCCAGTGTTGAGCTGGTTAACCGAGGGTTTTGCATTCAGCCCATCATAACCTTTTTTTATCATATATACCACATCTGGATCATATTCTGAAGCTAATTGAAAAAAGAGTATCTTTAAATCAGAGGCACTATATGTTATTATTTTTAAAGCTATCTTTTCGCATTTACTTTTAATAGTTGTATTCATGTCAAATTCCAAAACCTCTAAAAACAGTTCTCCCCAGGTGTTCGAGGTCAGAATTTCTGCTTTCTTAAGCATATTTAGTCCTTCAAAGTTTTTAAATATCAGGAGTACCACTATTTTTTTCCAAACAGGTTTGGTTTCAAACTCATTATCAGATAAAGGCTTTAAAGGCTGGAGCACCAGATAAATCTTGTCAATATCAATTTGGTCTTTAGAGCTTTCAAAAAGCTTTAAATCTGTTTTCAGAACTATGGATGAGCTATACCGGTTATAGAGTTGATTTTCAATTATCCATCCCAATATTCCAAGTAAATGACTGTTGGAGTAAAGCAAGGGACTCTTTTTTTTGCTGGGCTGGGAGGGAATATACCAGGAAACCATGCTTCTATTTTTAATACAAATCGTCTCCATTATTTTTTGTTTTATGTAAGTGGAGCATTCAGGAATTTTATTAGGTGATTTATTTAAACGCTCCTTGGTTTTGTTTTTAAGAATAGTCCAGTTTCTTTTTTCCTTGGACTGGTCAATTTTAATCCCCTTCTTTTCAAGCTCTTTCATTGCTGTGCTGTACATTTCTACAAGTTGGTTTATCAGCACCTGCTCAATCAGAAGTTTTTCAGATTCAGACCATGAGGTAAATGATAACAACTTACTTACCTGGGATTCTTTCAAGTTCCACTCCCTAATATACCTGTCAAAAAGCTTTTTTTTGGGTGAACCAATTTCAGGTATTGATACATTAGGATATCCACACAGCCGGAAAAATATGGCATTTTTAATCAGGTTTAAACCGTTTAGATCAATTTTTTCATAAAAAGATATGATCCGATCAAACAGAATTTTATATGGATCAACATTGTAATCATCGATTCCGGTTTTTGAATAATTATTTTTTATATTGTTGCATAATAAGCTTTGATTCTCTTTGCTATCAAATACGTAGCTGAATATCATTGATGACTTTATTAAAGCTTTGACAGGATCAAGCTTTGATTTGCAGATGTGCCACAAAAGTCCTTTTATGACATCTTCAAAGGTTGTAGATTCAATATCGCCAAGATCAATGAAATTATTACAAATGGATTGGAAGGATTTATGGGTAGAAATGGTTTTTATTAATGATTGATAGGTTGTTAATTCGTCCAATTTGGAGGGTAGTATCGACCAGTACGGTATTTTACCTGCTATCATTAGAAATGTCCTGTAAAACTCCTCTTTTAAAAATATTTTCGGTGCGATTAATGTTTCCTCGCCTTTAAATTCTGCATAACAATTGTTTTTAATATCCTCTTGATCCATTATAAAAAATGTCACTTTTTGGTTATATTCTTCCATGCTGAATTTAACAATCTGTGCCAGCTTTTTTTCAAGAACATAATACCGTTCTTCTGAAAATAGTTTTTTATTGATTATCACCCAGTAATCAAAATCAGAACTCGCAGATTGTGTAAACGTTCCCAGACTCCCGATATGATAAAACCCCTGGATTGAAGGCTCATCAATGTTACACCTAAGCATGGTATTTTTCGATAGAAAACCGGTTTTTAATGCTTCTTTGTAGAAACCAGAATGTTCAAAATTCCAGATACCATGTGCAGTTTCCAAAGAATCTATAAAACCGGGAAATTCGGGCAGGTTAATGTGGAGCAAAAAGGGAATTTGGGTAAAAAGTTTTAGTTTGTCCTTAGAAAGATAGCGAATGGCTTCTCTCATTCTAACTATATTATAATGGGAAAACGAAGTCCTGTTTTCGAAAATTTGGTTTTTTACTTTTTCTGATAAATTATATTTTACAGTTGGCTCTGCTTTCATTTATAAATCGTTTGAAAATGTTAATCAAAAGGATTATAATGTGAAATTATATTATAGCGCGTATCCAGGACTATTTACAAGTTTGTTTTTAAATAATGGAGAGATAATGAATAATTACGATGTCCCCCATGAGGGCATTGAACTCGATTTGATTGATTTATCCCAGCTTAACCAGTCAAAAGAGAGCAAGGGTATAGGAAGGACACGTGTTGACCCATTAGATCATAGAGTTTTTGTTAAATCACTTTTTGCAAAAATTGAAAATGATCAGTCTTTTTTAACATTTTCTCGTCAGATCAGTGATGTAAACAAAATACTTTCACTGAAATACTCATCTGCAAGTGATATAGCGAATGTAATCCTTATGGATGTTGCACTAACTTCAAAATTGTTAATACTTGTTAATTCCTCCTTTTATGGTCAATTTTCGAACAAAGGCATTACAAATATCTCAGAAGCTATGATTATTCTGGGTACAGAAGAGATAAAACTTGCTGCTGCCAGCCTTAAAATTTATGAACTTATGAGGTCCATTGCTAGTATCCAAATTTTAAAAGAAAAAACAATCAAAGGGCTGCTGAGAAGTATAATTGCAAAACAGGTTGCAATGGACCAAGGGTATAAGGATATTGAAGCAATTCAAATCAGCGCAATGCTTTATGACTTTGGAGAATACCTGGTCGCCCTTTATGCGCCTGATAGATTTATCAGCATTGAAATTGTAAAAACTGAGTTTGACCTTAGCCGAGAGAAGGCTTCTAAATCTATTCTGGGTGTTACCTACAGTCAGCTCGGAAGAGTAATCGCACAAAAATGGCGCCTGCCCCAGGAAATAATTGATACCATGAGACCAGTTAACAAGCCTAAACATCCCTCAGCAGGGCTTTCCACCAAAGAATTGCATCAATATGTATGTTTGTACGCAAATGACATCTGCGAAATAAAATATGAGAATGGTGAGAAAAACAAAAGTAAAAAAATTGTTCAAATCTCTTCAGCCTATAAAGGCATTTTTGATATACCTTCATCAAAGACAGCTGAGCTTCTCAGAAAGTCGTGGGAAAAAATTGTGAGGCATGCATCGCTGCTACAAATCAATCTAAATACTGATAATTTGTCATAATACGAAAAAATAAAAATCATTAGATGTGGTCAACGTTAAAATCAGCCAACAAAAAAAGCCCTTTTAAAATGCAAAAAGCTCTTGTAAGCAATTGATAGTCTTTATCTGTGCAGCCTTGGAAATTACACCAAGTTTTTGAATAAGTCTGGATTTATCAACGGCTCTCATCTGATCTAATAGAATTAGTCCCTTTTTTCCCTGAAATGTACATTGAATTCGGGTTGGAAAGCTGAAACCTTTGGATGTCATTGGTGCAACAATAGCTGTTTTTAAAGAAGCCATTTCATCAGGTGAAATCACTATACATGGTCTGGTTTTCTTGATTTCAGAACCTTGCGTTGGGTCCAATTGTACTAACCAAATATCAAACCTGCGAATACTTTGTTTTACCATTCCCATTCCTCTGTATCAGCTAAGGGAGCATAAAGCCATTCTTGATTTGAGTAATCAGGTTCTTTTAACTTACTTGCCTTATCAAATTGCTCTTTCCAGCCTTGCCTTGATTTCTTAACAGGTTGGATTAAAAGCCCGTCGTCGATTATTTTGAATTCCAATTTTTTGTCACTTAGTTGGGCTTGCTCGATAATTGCTTTTGGGATTCTAACGCCCTGTGAATTGCCTATTTTAATTAAAGTTGTCATAATTACCTCCATTTGAGATCAATGTAATTACATTATAATCACAAAGAAATGACATGTCAAATTAAAAATTGGCCTCCGGTTCGAGGGCTAATGCGGTGCGGATGAAGTCAGCACCTCGGTTTTGTGGTTATTCGATCTTGTGAAGCAATTGATACTGATCATTGAAAATAATGTTTGCAAGAAACCAGTTGCTTTTGGGTGCAATTAAAACTGTTGGGTAATTTATTAATAAATAGTAGTAGCTATAACTGCCTGTTATTATTACTAATTTATTACTTTTGCGCGTAAGTACTTGAAATAATTAAATAAATCTAGA
>JAGLHT010000089.1 GCA_023143455.1 Desulfobacterales bacterium | reverse complement strand
CCTGCCATGGTTTTCCAATATATTCAGTATGCTCTGAACTTAATGGACCTTCATAGGAGATGGGGTTGGAATATATCTTTCTTAAAACATCTACAGGAAGATGATAAAGGTCTATTGCAGGGCGGCTTCTTAAATGATCAGATCCTCTTGAAGCTGTTGCAATATTAAGAGCAAGTGCGGGAGTCGCTCTTTCATCAGAATGAAGGTTACTCATTCCTTTAACCTGAATCAAATAATCAAAAGATTTTTTCCCAAAGATTTTAGAAGCTGCAATACCACCATCAGCAAGTGCATTACCAACCTTGCCTTTTCTAAAGGAAATACGTTCTATCATTTCAAGCACTGCTTCATCATTACCAAATTCTAATTTAAGTCCATCTGTATCCTTGTCTGTGATAATGCCAAGTTCATAAAGCTCCATTGCCCATGAAATTAGACTTCCTGCTTCCAGATTAT
Source organism: Desulfobacterales bacterium (assembly GCA_023143455.1). Taxonomy (GTDB): domain Bacteria; phylum Desulfobacterota; class Desulfobacteria; order Desulfobacterales; family Desulfobacteraceae; genus JAIOSM01. The sequence goes on along the minus strand of JAGLHT010000089.1, from coordinate 8,464 downwards.
CAATACCAAACTGATCAACAAGGTGATTGCCCGCAAGAACTGTTTCGGCCCTCGGTGTATCAGTTTCAGAACCAAATGCACCCTGGGATGTATATTCAGGACCTTCATCATATTTGCCTTTATATGGGCCTGAAGGGATTTTGTATTGTGCACGACAATGAACCTGACATCCAAAACAGCCGGCCATATGATATGGTCCCATGGTATCTTCACAGATCTTATCTATATTTTCAGGTTCTATATCATCGGCATACTCACACTGGTTATATTGGAAATTTCTAGTACGAACCCCACCCCAGGAATTTGTTGCTCCCCAGATCATGGGTGTACCAAGTGTGCCCTGAGTTTTATTAACCTTTGCCGAGGTGATTTGATCAATAAATCGCTTGTTAAATTCAAGTGCTTCTATCGGATGTGCTATTTTGATATCCATTGTTCCTCGGGCAGCAACTGCTTTGAGGTTTTTGGAACCCATTACACAACCCATACCTGATCTTCCGCCGGCATTTTTAATACCAGTCATTACGTTGGCAATAGTTACAAGATTTTCTCCGGCAGGTCCACAGACCATGCTTTTAACTTCCTGGTCATTAAGCTCATCTCTGATCGCCCATTGAGAATCGGTGGTTGTTTTTCCCCATATATTTTTTGCATCACGTATCTCAATTTTCCCATTATGCAAATAAATATAAACAGGTTTGTCAGCTTTGCCTTTAATAACAAGATGATGAAATCCTGCCCATGCCATTTCCGGGGCAAAAAAACCACCCATGTTACAACTGCCTAAAAGACCTGTTAATGGTGATTTTGCCATAACATGTGTTCTTGCTGTTGCTGAAGCACAGGTTGCAGTTAAAAATCCCCCACTTACAATTAAAGGATTGTCAGGTCCTAATGGGTCGCAGCCTTTTTTTGAATGATTATACAAAAGATAAGCATCAAGTCCTCTGCCGCCGATAAATTTCTTTCTGATATCAACAGGGATTGGCTTTATATCAATTTCTCCAGTGGAAAGATTAATATAAGCTATTTTTCTATCTAATGCCATATTATTTCCCCTCCCTTTTTGCTAGTGCTTCCTGGGCGAGTTTTCTATTAACTTCCCAGACTGGCCCGCGGATTCTTGGAAAATCCGGACGGATCCATGCAACTCTAAATTCACATTTACAGACCGGACATTTTACGTGTTTGTCGCCGGGGTTAGGTTCTAACCTGCCCATGCAGGTTGGATTATGGCATCTGAACTTACCGTAAGTTCTTGTTTTACGTAAACTTTCAGCACCTGATTGTTTTTCTGAATCAATTGCCATAACAGTCCTCCTTTCTTTATTGCTGAATTAAAGGCTTTGGTTACTTAGCTTAAATTGTCTCCCATTTAGAAGTTTATGGAAAAATTCTTGACTTCTTTTCCAAAACAATTCATTATAATGAACAAGTAAACATCATTTATATATAGATGTCAAGCTAAATTATAGCTAATTATAAATAATTTTGTTCATTATGGGGAACGATGACTAATAAATATCAAGCACCGATTGTGACCAAAGCATTCAGAGTTTTATCCGTTGTAGCAGATGCAACAGACGGAATGGGAATAAGTGAAATTTCAAGGAAACTCGATATAAGTAAAAGCACTGTGCATGGAATTATATCTGCTTTGGAAGGGCAGGGTGCTTTAATAAAAAACCCTGTTTCCAAACGTTTCAATATTGGCTATGCATTAATAGAACTTGGGAAAAAAGCTTATTCAAGAGTCAATTTAAAAGAAATAGCCAGGCCATTTATTGAAGAACTTATGAATACTTGCCAGGAATCTGTTTTTATAGGAATTAAAAGCAGGAACAATGTTATTATACTTGATGTCGTTGAATCAAGCAAAGATTACAAAATTACTTCTCCTGTAGGAACCATTATTCCTCTTTTAGCAGGTGCAGTTGGAAAAGTTTTTATGTCAGAAATGAATAAAAAAGAAGTCAGTGAATTTATTGATGCTGAAGGCTTAACTCAATTTACAGAAAAAACCATAGTTAACAAAGAAGATTATTTTAAAGAGCTTTCCCATGTAAAAAAACATGGATTTGCAATAGATGACGAGGAGTATCTTCCAGGAGTTCGGGCTGTTGCTGCCCCTGTTAAAGGTAATGGGTTGTACTTGTCATCAGTATGGGTCGTTGGATTTAAATCGAGTATGAATAATGATATATTGAAAAAAATTACCGATCAGGTGATAGATACAGCAAGGGAAATTTCAAAAAAAACAACAAACATTTTGTAAATTAAAGTTTATTTGTTTAAAGTTTTTTTCTTAAATTTATAAACTCACTTCTTTCAAAACCCAATGTTTTAAAAAAGGATAAAAGATCTATAGAATCCCAGGCAACTGAAGAAAAAACATAATTGATATTTTGTGATTTGTATAATTCTAATATTTTTTTAGCTAGTTTTTTGCCAATTCCTCTTCCCATAAAATTTGGATCAACACCCATGGAAACAATCCAGGCACTTTTTTCAAGACCAAAGCCAGCATATAGGACATTACTGATCATATATCCTACAACATTATTGTCGACAACTGCAACAAGGCTTCCGCGTCTACTGATACCATCTTTTTGTTGATTAACAATTTTTTTAAAATCAAAAGTTGCATCTTCTTTTGAGATAAGAGAACGTATTCTTTCAATATCTTTTGCATCACTCTCATCTATTTCCCTGATTTGAAAGTTTTCCATAAAAATATCCTCCATATTATTCAACCTTTATAATTTTAACCGTATGTCCTACCCAGTTTGGAGGTAAATAGATTCTTCCGCTGTTACCGCTGGATTTCACAACTTTTTCGATCATTTCTTCACCAAACACTTCAAATCTGACTTTAGAGAGTGCATGTAAAGTTTCTTTAGTTGATGCGTGATTTTTTTTGTTTGTCATATAATTGTTACCTTTATAAAAAAGGATTAATTAATACTTTTAATTTAACTATTTGTCAACTTCCCTATATACAATCTTTTCTGTTTGAACATGATTTTTTTTGTTAAGCATAGATTATGATTAATGAAAGGCAGATAAAAGTAAATATATGTTACTTCTATCCACCTTTTACAAATTAAATTAAAGGCTGATACATAGCGCTTTTCATAATAATATAACGCATTGCTATGTCACCTGCAAAAATTAAAGCAAGTCTTAGAAAAATCAGCCCTGCATTTATGTCACCATCCCACATTTTTAATGTTATTAAAAGTGGAAGCATGAATCCGATAAGCACTACTCCTCCATAAAAATATTTTGCCAGATCTCCTTTCAACATCAGGCTAATAGATTTTTCTGCTGTTTCTGATGCATGGTAAGTACCCCATATATATAAAAGAACACAAACAAAATAAACAATTAGTAGAATTTGGGACCATATTTCAAATGATTGTGCCATTTGGTTTCCAGAAACAGCTAACATAAACTGAAACATCTGACATCCAATCCATACGCCTGAGATAATTGACAAAGGAATAACCATAGTTGAACTCCATGCAGCAAGAGCACGAATTACATTCATGGTCATAAACCCATGAGAAATAATCAAGAGTGATAGGATGCCCATTATGACGTTAAACACTGGACCAAAATTACTAGTTACAATTTGAACAAATCCTGCAACAGCAAAAATACCTATTATCCACATTCCTCGAGAAAGTTCAGAGGTCTGTGGTTTCATAAGCATTCGCCATGCTCTGAACGGGTTGCCCAGGTATAATACATGGACACCTCCACCAAGAATAAGTGAAATTAACCAGCCAAGGATTAATCCTGTGCGGTATTGATAAAAAAGTGAAATAAAATATAATCCAGCTCCTATTTCAGTAAAGAAGAATGCAAGCAAAAGGAAAATACCTTTTTTATCAATCCATTCCTGTTGGGGAGTGGCGCTTATCATCCATTCATATGGCTTTAGGTCAGTGCCTGTAGGATGGAACATAATTTTTTCAAGCTCATTTCTTTTTTTCATAATTGTTCAATCCTCCTTTTCAGTCCTTATAAATTTTAACAGCAACAGAAGTTTCAATATTTCCGGTGATAGGGTCATAATGTCTTAAATATGATGGGAGCAGTTTACAGAAATTACTTCCTTTCCCCTTGGCAATAGGTCTCCCGTCTGCCCATAATCCACCTTGTCCGCAAACCCCAAGAACTTTAGGATGTTGAGCTTCCATTGTCTTTACAATGCCGTTTTCTTTGGTTCCATATTTATTTTCCATCCAGATAATATCGCCATCCTTGAATCCTTTTTCATCTGCCAGGCCTTTATTTAATGTTATTGTAAAAGTGTAAGGGCTCATCTGGCTGACTTCATCAATTAAAGGGTTTTGAAATGTAGAGTTATTTGTGTGGAGAATATCACGATAAGAAAAAGCTAAAAGATCAAATTCATTATCAAGTTCTTTGTGAGATGTCGGCCAGAACCAGTTAGGTAAAGGTCCATATTGATCCATTTCCATTTCAAGTTCAAAACCTGTATCTTTCATGATTTTTTCAGCAGCTCTTCTGTCATGGATTAAAAATTCCATATAAACCGGACATCTTGTAGGCATATTCCATCTCCAATAGACATCTTCAATCTCTTTATGCCAGGTTGCAAATCCCTGTTCTTGAATTTTTTCTTTATCATTCCCATAAACCCATGTTAGAATCCTTTCACCAATTTCCTTCCAAGTCAGGACTTCACCAGGTTTAAGTTTAAGCTTTTCATCTGTAATACTGTAATATTCGTTAAGAAGTTCATGATATTTATCAAGAACACCAACACGATTTGCAACATCCAGATAAACGTTCATGAAGTCTCGTGATTCACCAACGGGTTTTGCAACGGGTTTTTGCAAATGGACATACCAGTCTTCATAGGATGGACTTCCACTAAAGAAAAAACTATCAATTTCTGAAGACCATGTGTCTTTTTCAAGATAAGACGTATCAGGAAGGATTATATCACCGATTGCCTGATCAGTTTCATTGACCCAGATATCCATTAGCACAACAAAGCAATCTTTGAAATTGTCCAGGGCAACGTCCCAATCAGATTGACTGATAAGAAAGTTCACTGCTATTCCAAAAATCATTTCAGGCTGGACTTTTTCAACACCGAATTTTTCCTGAATATAATTTTTTTCTTTAACATATGGTATATGAGAAAGAGTAGAATGTGACCAGAATTCAACACATCCTGAATTGGTGCATGGATAGGTTGGTGGATGAACAGGCCATGGATCATGTGAATAAAATACCGAAGGAACAATAACACCATCTTTACCTACTTTAGGCATACGTTCGTATTGACCACCTGGATATTTTGGTCGTCTAGAAGGCCATCCCATTGTACCTCCAGGTACATCTTCAGCACCAACAAGCTGACTTATGAGATCTATTGAAGCAACCTGGTGTATACCATTTGAATGCCCCTGGGAACCACGGAAAGTTACGGATGAAACTGGTCTGTATGGGAAAGTTTGTCCTTCAATTGTAATAGTGCTGCCAATTTGAGCGTTATCAACCCAACCCTTTGCAATTTCAAGAATGGTTGCTACTGGAACAGTACTTATTTTAGATGCCCATTCCGGAGTGAATTGTTTTAAATGTTCTTTTAATGCCATAAAGCAAGGTCGGCATTTTTCGCCATTATGTTCATAATCACCTTCAAGGGCAAAATCTTCAAAAGCTATGGATGGATCATCAAATACTTTTATCGTTTTAGCTTTTTCATCAAACACAAGAGGTTTGTCAGTTTCTTTATCGCGGATAAATGTTCCATCTTCTCGTATCAAATAAACAAAATTTGTTTTTGCTCTAAGATAAAGTTCGTCAATTTCCCCTCTGGTATTGAGGATATAATTAGCTATTGCAAGTCCTACTGCAGTGTCGGTACCCGGTAAGATGGCAACCCATTGTGTAGCTTTACCACCTGCAAAGTTACCCATTGGATCAAAAACTATTTCTTTGATTCCACGTCTTATACCGTCAGCTCTAAGTCGTGCATTAATCAGGGCTGAATGTCCGGAACCGGTTCCTTTACTGGAACCCCATTTTAGAACATACTTTGTATATCGCCAGTCAGGTGCTATTGACCATGCACCGTGGATTAACCCACCCAGCATATGAGCAGCATTACCACAGTGTAAACTACCACCGCCAATGATAAAGTTACCATTGTTTGGTATACCAAAAGCTTTTGCATAAAAATAAAGATGATTATGAGGACCATCACTTGCACGCATGGTCTGGTTTGTGAAAAGAATCTTATTAGGATTATCTTCCATAATTTTCTTCATGCGAGTGGAAATCTCTTCAAGAGCCTCGTCCCATTCAATTTCTTTCCATTTAGGATCAACACCAAAACCTTTTTCAGGATTGGTTCTCCGAAGAGGTTTTTTGATACGGTTTGGATCATGATAGTACATTAAACCTGCAACGCCTTTACCGCATAGTCCGGCACCTGTACCACCCATTGTACTTTCTTTTATGCCTTCAATTTTAACAGGCACTCCATTTACCACCCTGACTCTACAAGCGCACCCGCAGTAGCATACTCCACAGGTGGTGTTTACCCATTTGTCTTCCCAAATTTCATCTGTTTTATAGGTCATCATTCCCCCTGTTTTAATTAATCAATATAATAAACCGCCGGTTCTGTACCGAATTCCGGGTGTAATTGTTTTCCATTTTTTTCCATAATGAGTCGTGAAATTTCACTTTCTGAATCATCAAGATCACCAAAAATTCTGGCTCCTACCGGACATGCAATAACGCATGCAGGACTTGCTTCATCATCAGTCCCTGGAGTTAAGCCTTTTTCAAGACCTTCTTCAATGCGTTCCGTACAAAAATTACATTTCATAACTGTTCCGCATGTGAATGGGTAGAGTTTCTCACCTATTTTTTCATATTCAGTTTTTCCCTGACCCGGGAAATATTCCGCATTCTTTTTTTCTTCATCATAGTATGTTCTTTGTTGATAAGGGCAACTAATAAGGCATGCTCTACAACCAACACATTTATCATAATCAACAGCAACAATCCCATCTTCTCTTTTATATGTTGCACCCGTAGGGCATGCATCAACACATGCAGCATCTGCACAGTGATTACAAAGAACAGGGTAAATAAGTTTCCTGCTTGTTGGAAATTTTCCAGCCTCGCCAATTAAAACTCTATTCCAGAATACGTTTGGAGGCAGGAAATGTTCTTCCTTACAAGAAATAGTACAGCTCCAGCAGGCAATACACCTTTTGACGTCAATAACCATTCCCCATCTAGCCATAGCAACTCCTTTGTTTTTAGTAATATAAAATTTTAAATTTAAAAGTTAATAACGTTAACCTCATCAAAACCTCTTTTGGCACAGATTATATTTTTTTCAAGTTTTGAGCCGGAAAAATAATCAGAAAGGCCTTCAGCGATAGGTTCAAAACCGAGCAATCCAGTTAATGAAGCAAATGCACCGACTATGCAAGTATTTGGTATTGCAAGCCCAATAGTTTTAAGTGCAATTTTGTTAGCATCAAGATAACCTAATTTTATAAGGTTTTTATGAAATATATCAGGATTTTTGCCAGGATGATTAATTAGCATTATGCTGTCTTTCACAAGGCCTTGAAACACTGCTGGTGAATCTTGTTGTGAAGGGTCTAAGACAACAAGGATGTCTGGTTCATAAATTTGTGTTTTTTCTCTAACCGGTTTATTACTGAATCTTCCAAATGCCGTAACAGGAGCTCCTCTTCTTTCAAAACCGAACATTGGAAAACTAGCACCATATTGACCTGTTCTGGAAAATGCACTGGCAAGAATTTTGGAAGTGGTAACAACTCCCTGTCCACCTCTGCCATGAAATCTGACCTCACTCATTTTATGTTTGTCTCCTTTGTATTAATAGTTAATCAGGTAGCTGGCATGTACCCACAATGCTGCTTAGACCTTTGAGCAGACAATATTCGTAGTCAATGTCTTTTTGTAATATTTCCTGTTCTTCTTCGGTTAAGTGATTGAATTTTTTAATTAATTCGGTATAAGATTTTACAGGCTTTGGTTTTTTTGTATCTTTTGTAAAAGTGATTTGACCATTTTCTGCTTCCCAGAGTGGGAAATAATTTGTTTTTACTGCCCTGCGACATGCTTCAATGGTCATATTTGGTGCAAGCCCCCATCCAGTTGGACATGGAGCAAAGACATGCAGAAAACAAAAACCTTTGTCTTTCATCTCTTTTGCTTTTAGTAGTTTTTTTGCAAGATCATCTAAGTTGCTCAGGGTAGCAGTAGCAGCATACGGTATTTTATGCATTGCCATTTGAAGTGCTAAATTAGTTCTTCTAAGGTTTTTTCCCCGGGCGTTTTTCCCAACCGGCGTAGTAGTTGTACTTGCACCAAAAGGTGTTGTACTGCTTTTTTGGATGCCAGTATTCATATATCCTTCATTGTCATA
>JAGLHT010000088.1 GCA_023143455.1 Desulfobacterales bacterium | reverse complement strand
CTTGAAGATATTCATTTTTTATCAGGAAAAATGGCCACACAAAAAGAACTCGCAATAACATTAGATTATCTTCTAGATGCAGACAGAAAAATTATATTCAGTGGTTGCTATGCCCCAGCTGATATACCTAAACTTGATGAACATCTTAAATCAAGACTCGATCTTGGACTAATAACAGAGATTGATGTGCCAAACTTTGAAACAAGAGTTAGAATTTTAAAAAAGAAATCAAAAAGTAATGGATATAATATTCCTGGTGATGTTACAGATTATCTCGCCCAAGAGCTTTGTGATAATGTGAGACAGCTTGAAAGCGGATTAAATGGAGTAGTTACAAAAAGTTCAATACTTGGCACTAATATAGATATTCAATTGGCAAAAAGCGTACTTGCCAATCTTGCAAAGAATAGAAAGAAAGTCACTTTAGATTCAATAAAAAGATTTGTCTGCAAAGAGTTCTCGGTTTCTGAAGACGAAATAGTTTCTGCTTCAAGAAAAAAAAGAATAGTAAAGCCAAGACAAATGGCTATTTATCTTGCCAAAAAATATACAGATCATCCCTTACAACAAATAAGTAAAAGCTTTAACAAATATCACGCTACTGCGATATATTCTATTAATAGCGTGGAAAAAGAGTTGAGTAAGAAGGGCGTGTTTTCAGAGCAAATGAGATATCTGGTTAAGAGAATAGAAGCTGGAAAAATGTAAATGAAGCTATCAAGTTCCATTTTGAAAAAACTTCAAAAGATTCTTGGTAAAGATGGAATAAAAATAAATAAAGAAGAACTATTCCTTTATTCATACGATGCAACCGGTAAATCTTATCTGCCAGATGCTGTTGTATTCCCAACATCCGAAGATCAAATATCGCAAGTACTAAAACTCGCGAATAAAGAATTTTTTTATGTAACCCCAAGAGGAAGCGGTTCAGGCATGACTGGAGGATCGGTTCCGGTGCATGGCGGTGTTGTGATGGTTCTAAATCGCCTAAACAGGATTGTAAAAATAGACATTGATAATTTTTACGTAAAAGTTGAACCTGGTGTAATAACCGGAGATCTCCATTCAGCAGTTGAAGCAAGAGGTTTTTTTTATCCACCTGATCCTGCAAGCTCGTCCTTTTGCACCATTGGAGGTAATGTTGGAGAGTGTGCAGGAGGCCCCCGCGCTGTAAAATATGGGGTCACAAGAGACTATGTCTTAGGGCTTCGAGCTGTTCTGCCTTCAGGTCAAGTAATTAAAACAGGTGTTGAAACTTCCAAAGGTGTTGCAGGTTATGACCTTACAAGATTGCTGATCGGCTCTGAAGGAACATTAGCCATAGTTAGCGAAATCACTTTAAAGCTTATTGCGATACCTGAAAAAGTAAAAACCATGGCTCTGCTTTTTGACAAAATAGATGATGCTGCAAACACAGTTTCAGCAATTATTAGAGAATCTGTTCTCCCAAGATGTATAGAGTTTATGGACAGGGCTTCAATTAATTGTGTTAAAAAGGATTTCGGATTTGAGCTTGCTGATAATATCGAGGCTTTGCTCTTAATTGAAATTGATGGTGATGCAGAAATTGTTGATAAAAATTTTGAAAAGCTTGTAACATTTTGTAAAAATAGAAATGTTACAAATATAATCTGCGCTAACAATAAAAAAGAAACAATTGAGTTATGGAAGGCTAGAAAAGCTTTATCCCCAGCACTCTTTAAGCTTGCCCCTGATAAAATAAATGAAGATATTGTTGTCCCTGTTGATAAGATACCCCAAATGGTCAAAAGGATTGAATTATTAAAAAAGGAGACTAAACTTTTTATAACATGTTTTGGCCATGCAGGAGATGGGAATATTCATTGTAATATAATGTACAATAAGCAAAACCCAACTGACTTAATAAAAGCTCAAAAGGCTGTAGACCAACTTTTTGCAATTACTTTAGAGCTGGGCGGTACAATTACCGGCGAGCATGGCGTAGGGATTACAAAGATGAAATACCTCCCGGATGAAGTAGGAGAAGTTGAGATACTAATTATGAAAAAAATCAAAGAAGTTTTTGATCCAAAGGGAATCTTAAACCCTGGTAAGATATTTTTGTAAAAATTTATACTTTTTAAAGTTAATATTTATTATTGCTGTTTTAATGGATAATATTCTAAATTAATAAGTTTATCTAAGATATCAATTTTTGGATTATTAATTTTTTCAGTAATACACTTGAGTGGCACTGAGCAGTGGATAAAACATATTTTGTCAGTTTTATCAAAATCTCCAAAACAATCAGGTATATCTATAGAGTCGCTTAAAGAATTTTTAATATAAATACTTTTAATTTGTCTTGTCTTCATTTTGTCTAAATATTTCTTTCCAAAGTTTTAAAAAATTTCCTAAAATGCATTTTATCTAATACTAGCTTTTTTTACCACAGATTCAAGCTTACTTACAAGGGGAGTTAGTGTTTTTCTTTCATTCGCAGATATTAGCATGCCTTGATTTAAAAGCCAGGTTTCATCAAAATCTTTAAGGGTGATCCTGTCTTGTTTATTAAATACATTGATTACAGGAGTAGTATTAAGCTTTAGTTTGCTTAATATTTCTTCTACAGAATTCATCTGCTGTTTATATCTTGGATTGCTGATATCAATTACATGCAATATTACATTGGCATGTTCAAGTTCCTCAAGCGTTGCGTGAAAAGCTTCCATGAGCTCTTTTGGAAGGTTTTGAATAAAACCTACGGTATCTGTGATTATAGCTTGAGTATCTTTTGGGAACCTAAGTTTTCTACTTGACGGATCAAGGGTTGCAAAAAGTTTATTTGCAACTAGAATATCACTGTTTGTTAAAGAATTTAAAAGAGTAGATTTCCCAGCATTTGTATATCCAACAATTGAAATAACTGGGAGGTTATTTTTTTTTCTTTTTGCTCTTTGTTGTGATCGTTGAGCGCGGATTTTATCAATATCTTTTTTAAGTTTTGTAATTTTATCTCTGACTCTTCGCCTGTTAATTTCAAGTTTTGTTTCTCCTGGTCCTCTTCCACCAATGCCACCAGTAAGTCGAGACATGGCAGTATTTTTAGTAGCAAGCCTTGGTAGAAGGTATTGCAGTTGTGCGAGTTCTACCTGAAGTTTACCTTCGCTGCTTTTTGCTTGTTTTGCAAAGATATCAAGAATAAGTTGTGTACGGTCAATAACTTTCATTTCCACAAAATTAGTGATGGACCTAATTTGTGAGGGAGAAAGCTCACGATCAAAAATAAGCATGGTTGCATATTGTTGAATCGCTTTAATAGTGAGATCAACAAGCTTTCCTTTACCTACAACGAATTTAGAATCAATTTTTTTTCTTCTCTGGACAATGGTGTTGATTATGTTAATTTTGCTGGTTTTACATAATTCTTTGAGTTCATCAAGAGATGCCATTGCAAGCTTTGGATTTTCAGTTGTTACATTAATTAATAAAGCTTTTTCTTCTCCTTTAAAAGCTTTATAAAGAGAGTTTTTATTAGAAAGTTCATTCTCAAGAGAATTGATTTGATTTAAGCAATCAATATTAAGATTATTAATAAAAAAAGGTTCTAAAATTTCATAGGGGCTGCCTTCTGTATCCGGAAGTATATGACTTGAATAAATTTTAGCAGGGCTTCCATTGTCATTAATGCAGACAGCTGCAATATAATCAAGTCTTAAAAGAGCAAGATCAGTTAAATCATCATTGGTAAGGGGTTCGTTTTTCAAATGAGTATGAATACACCTAAGGCCTTTTAATTTGCCGGGTAGCGCCATATGGTCGGGTGTAACTGGAATGACAATTCTTTGAGGGTCTCCAGCAATTACATGGGTAGTTATACCGTTTCTATCGATCAGCAGTCCAATTTGACGTTTTATTTGATGAGAGATGGAAGTAAGCTCAAGTACCTGCTGATCAGAAATTAAAAGCTCTGGGGAAGTCTTAAAGTGAAAGAGATTTTCTATTTGTTTGATCTGGGTTGCTTTAAGTCCTGATAAATTCCCAATGATTTTTTTATTCATTAATATTCCTGATACATATCAGGGGCAAGTTCTTCAAAACGGGTGTATTGGCCTTCAAAGTGCATATATGCAGTTCCAGTTGCTCCATTTCTATTTTTGGCAACTATTATTTCAGCTCTCCCTTTGTTGGGGTTCTCTTCTTCTTTATTATATACTTCATCCCTGTAGATAAATGATACAATATCAGCATCCTGTTCCAAAGCTCCAGATTCACGGAGGTCTGAGAGAAGAGGTCTTTTATTATTACGTTGTTCCAGCATACGATTTAGCTGGGATAATGCAAGTATTGGAATATTGAGTTCTTTTGCAAGAGCTTTGAGGTTCCTTGAAATTTCTGCAATTTCAAGATCTCTTCTTTCAGAGCGGAAAGGTGCTTTCATGAGTTGCAGATAATCAATAATTATAAGACCGAGGCCATGTTCTTTTTTGAGCCTCCTAGCTCTTGTTCTAATTCCGAGGGAGGATATGTTTGGAGAATCATCTATGAAAATAGGTAAGCTGTTTAAGATCCCGGCAGCTCCGGTTGCATTTTCCCAATCTTCAGGACTAATAAAACCAGATTTTAGCCGTGTTGAATCTATTTTAGCTTCAGATGTTAAGAGCCTCATGGATAATTGCTCTTTAGACATTTCAAGCGAAAATACAGCAACCGGAATGTTCTCCTGCAATGCAATATTTCTTGCAATATTTAATGCAAAAGCTGTTTTTCCCATACTTGGACGTGCAGCAAGGATAATAAGATCAGAATTTTGAAGCCCAGAAGTTATAGCATCTAATCTGGGATAACCTGTTGATACTCCAGTAAGACCCTTGCCATTCTCCTGTTGTTTTTCAAGGGTATCAATATTGATATTAATTAGTTCGTTCAAGCTTGAGAAAGATTTGCCTTGTTTAGAATCAGCAATTTGGAAAATGGAGTTTTCAGCATAATCAATAATATCATCAAAATTGCCCTTGTCTTTGAGACATTTGTCAATGATATCGGAAGCATTAATAATAAGTTTTCTTAAAGAAGCTTTCCCCTGAATTATTTTTGCGTAATGTACAGCATTTAAAGCAATGGGTGCTGCATCTGAAATTGAGGCAAGAAAAGCTGCTCCGCCAATATTGTCAAGTTCTCCTTTTTCTTTAAGTCTGTTGGCAACAGTAACAAGGTCTGCAGGCTCATCTTTTGCAAAAAGTTCAAGTATAGCGAAAAAAATTTTTTTATGAGCATTTTTATAGAAATCTTCAGGCGACAAAATGTCTGAAACATCTAAAAGAGTAGAGTTGTTAATAAAGATTGAACTTAATAAAGATTCTTCAGCACTGATATCGTGTGGTGGAGTTTTGTCAAGTAAGGGATCCTGATGTTTATTTGTTTTTGCCATCTTATATTGCACTTTTATTGTAATTCAAATTCTGCCTCCTTTTGTCTTCATTAATATTAAAGAGGCAGAAAAATAAAGTTATTTGTTCTCAGTTTCCAATTCAATTTTTACAGTTATTTCAGGTTCTACATCTTTGTAAAGGCGAATGGGAACTTTATATTCTCCTAATTCTTTAATAGGTTCAGATAAAAGTATAGATCGGCGTTCAATTATAATATTCTGATCATCAAGAGAAGTTTTAATATCATTTGTTTTGATGGAACCATAGAGTTTAGTTTCATCATGAACTTTTCTTTTTATGGTGATTACAACATCTTTGATTTTAGCTGCCATTTCTTCAGCAATTTTCTTCTCTTTTGCAATTTGAAGATCAAATTTAGCTTTTGTTTGGTCCATCATTTTTCTGTTTTGAGGTGTTGCTTCAATTGCTTTTCCTTGGGGGAAAAGATAATTTCTGGCATAGCCTGGAGCAACATTGCATTCTGAACCAATAATTCCAAGAGTGTTTATTGTCTCTTTTAATATAATTTTCATTTTTTTCTTCTCCATAAAACCGATCATAAAAAGATCGAGATTTAATTTTGTAAATTTTGTTTTAAATTAAGTTTTCTAAAATCAAACCATGTATCAAAGAATCCTATTCCTATAATCAAAAGAGCAAATATCTGCTGAATCGCAATAAGGGTATAAATAAAAAATTTTAAAAAAAAAGGGATTTTCTTTTTTGTAAAGAAAAATGATACAATGGCAATGCCTTGAAAAAAATAAATAAGCATTAATACAATAAATATATTTAGGCCAAGGCTCTTTATACTTTCAATTGGAATGAAAATAGAGCCTAAAGTTAAAATTGCAAACCAGACAAGATGTTCTGGCGCTTTCCAGTGATTTAAAATTCCAAGCCATGACATAACTACACCATCTTTTTTAAGTATTTTTTTTATTAAAAGAATGTTTAGCCATATAATAAATACTAACATTGTTGTGAGCATGGAGGGAAGAATTTTAATAATTATCTGGGTAATAATATCAGATGATTTTGCAAGGGAATCAATCTGTTTCTGGTCGATTCCAATCTCTGAATAGATTTTAAAGCTTAATTCAATGTTTTTTGTAACATAATCAGAAATAATGATAAGAAAGCTTTTATCATTTGTAAAAGTGTGAAGGAAAAACAACAATAAACAAATTCCTATAGTGGTCAGGGTTGTGTATAAAATTGTTTTTTCAATTGAAAGATGCTGTTCCAGGTAATTTCCGATTAAAAAACCGATTAACAATAAAGATCCGTAGAAAAAAACATCAACAGAAAGGCTGTGTATAACAGTGATAATAATAAGAAAAGCTACAATTGGAATTATAGCACCTTTGCTCTTTCCAAGCTTTAGCCGGAAAAAAAGTACAGGCTGGGGAAGTAAAAGAGCTATAAAAAATCCAAACAATGGCAGACTGAGCGTTGATATAAAAATCAACATGCAAAGGGCAATGCCAATGAGGATATCTCTTATTATAATATTATTATGTGTCATACGTTTGACCAATTTTGAGAATGCTCATTAAAATATAAACTAAAATTTACCAACAAATGGCAAAAGAGCTATGTGACGAGCTCTTTTTATTGTAGTAGAAAGCTCTCTTTGATGTTTAGCACATGTTCCAGTTATTCTTCTTGGAATGATTTTTCCTCGTTCAGTGATAAACTGTTTTAATGCTTTAGGCTCTTTATAATCCATATTAAGATCATCATCCACGCAAAATCTGCATATTTTACGCCGATTAAAAAATTTTTTATTTTGATATGCCATTTAAATGCTCCTAAAAAAATTTGTTTAAGAATAAATTTTGAATCAAGCGTACTATCTCACTTAAGCTTCAAAGTTTTCACACTTATTCAGTTTCTGCTTGTGTCTCTATCTCTGTTTTAGCTTCTTCTTTTGTCTTTGGTTCAGCTTCTTCTTTTGTCTCTGTCTTAGTTTTGTTTGCTGATTTAGCTAGCTCCTCGTCCAAATCAACTATTTCCTTTTTGAGGATGGTCATAAATTTCATGATATTGTCGTCAAGCCGGAAAATTCTTTCAAGTTCATCTACAACTTTTCCGTCTCCTCCATAGGCCATGCATACATAAAAACCATGACTCTTTTTTTTGATTTCATAAGCAAGCTTTTTATTGCCCCACTCATCAAAATTTATAACAACACCACCTTGTTGGGTTATTACATTTTGAGCTTTTTCGAATAATTCTTTTTGTTTTTTTTCCTGAAGGTCAGAGTTTGAGATGAAAATAGTTTCATATTTTCTCATTTTGACTCCTTTCGGTTTAATAGCCTGAATCACATCCGTTGAATCCAAGCAAGGATTAAAATAATTTTTTCTATAATTTTATAGAACTGGTATAAATACCACTCATGGTATTTATAGTCAAGATTAAATTGAAAGAGATTTTATTTTATTGATTGCAAGATTTTTGTCAAAAGTATTAATATGACTCAAAGCATATTTTAAGTTATGTTCACTTAAGGTAATAATGTTTTTACCTATATCATTGTGGATTTTATAATTATTGGCATTGTTAAATTGGCTTACATTTACATATGACCCACCACCAATGTGCTGTAGGTCATCAAGCGAATGTTCGAAGCCAATGGGAGTTTTACATAAATGTAAAAGTTCGTCTGCTTTTCTTTGCTCCTCGCTTTGAGTTGTTCTTCTAATAGGGATTCCAAGTATGCCAGGGTCTCCAAGAAAATCACCAATATTTGCACAATATGTGTAGAAGTCAGAGTGCCTGTTTATTGTGTGAATCCAACAAACAAAAGCAATAGGTTTTTTTTTTGCTAATTTTTTAATATTGTCAGGTGGGAAAAAATAAATTCTGGTTGTAGGATGTCCTTCTTTTTTTAACATACTCATATTATGGGTGAAATCTGAGAATATTTGTCCATTTTTTCTTCTTGTACTTCCATAAGCTTTTCTGCTTAAAGCATATGAATGTTTATTTAACTTTTTATATCCTGTAGCTCCAAGGCTTTTATTGTTTGAATGAGTTTCAACAGTTAGATATGTTGCACCATCTTTATCCTGATTTAATTCAAGCCTTGATAGGTCGATGCGTAAAATACGACCTGCCTTGACTCCTTTTAATACAGATTCAAAATTGTCAATTGGATAATAACCTTTAAAAATATGTTGGCGTGCATTGTTTTTGTTTTTTCTAATATCATTAATTAGTATATTATCTTTTCGGCCACCAAAATAAAAAATTTCTTTTCCATCTTCAACATTGTAAATAGAAAGATTAGAGGTATAAAGGTATCTTGTTTTTCCAAGGTTGCAAATTCTTCTCATTGTGGTGATTTCAGCTGAAGTGAGAAATGTACCAGGCTCTGACGCATCTATGGCATTGATTATTGAACCATTTATAACTTTAAGATTTGTTAATTTCATTTTATTAAAACTTCTTATTATCTCAATATCTAAAATAGGATAATTTGTTAAAGCGATTTGATTATAATCTTATGTAATTATTAAGGTTACATGGAAAAGTCAGTAAATATTCGGTCAAGCACTTCA
>JAGLHT010000087.1 GCA_023143455.1 Desulfobacterales bacterium | reverse complement strand
TATTGACAAGTGTCAACCATATCAGCTTAAAGGTACTCTAAAGCTAAACACATGTCCAAGGTCTTTAAAGGACTCTGCATTCTCTTTCATTAGCTTATACCTCTTTAAAATTTCTCACATTCAATCGTGACAATTAATTTAGACATTAAAAAAAATTTGTCAATAATGAAATTATTATTGCACTCCTATTGAAAACGGAAACGATTTCCTATAGTATAAGAAGAATTCGCAAAAGAGGTATCAATGAAAATTAAAAATAAACTAATATCAATTTTTCTACCACCAACAGATTCAAAAGAGAAAGGCATTGGTTCTTTTCGTCAATACCTTTTGCATTACCTGTTGTTGAGTTTTGCCATATTTGCATCTATAGCATACTTGCCCAGTATCTATTTTGCAATAGAAGAGGAATTACACAGCATTATTGTTCTTGATACCATAGTTATTGGATTTATCTGGTTTCTCCTGTTTAAAAAATTGTCTTTCTTAAAAAAATCTCTGGGTATGTTAATATTATTTTATTTTCTGGGTTTAGGGCTACTGATTGCGGTGGGTCCGGCAGGAGCAGGACCATTATGGCTGTTGATGTTCTCCATTATGACAAGCGTCCTTTTAGGAATCCGTCCTGTACTGATTTCCCTATGTGTTAATATTCTGACATGGTCAATTTTAAGCATTTTTGTCTACCTGCATGCTTTCGCATGGATGGAAATGCTGACAAATGCATCAAATTTGTGGATTGTCATTGGTGTAAATTTCATCTGTGTTAATGTCATTGCAGCGATTTCCGTATCAGTGCTCATCAATCAGGTTACTAAGATGTTTCTTCAGGAAAAAGAAGTTGGAACAAAGTTAAAAGAAGAAATAAAAATACGAACCCAGGCTGAAAAAAATAACCATAAACTATTAATCAAACTTCATCAATCCCAAAAAATGGAAGCCATTGGCACCTTGGCTGGTGGCGTTGCCCATGATCTTAACAATGTTTTAACTGCCCAGGTGGGCTATCCGGGTCTGATATTGATGGATCTCCCCGAGAACAGCCCTTTAATCGAACCGATTTTAAGTATTCAGGAATCCGGACAAAAAGCTGCTGCTATTGTAGCGGATCTTTTGACCATGGCACGAAGAGGGGTCGTTGCTACTGATATTATAAATATAAACGGAATAATAGAAGATTATATTAAGTCGCCGGAATGTGAGAAAATGAAATCGTTTCATCCTGGTTTAATAATTTCAGTTAACCTTGATAGGAATTTAACCAACATCATCGGCTCCGAAGTACATATGTTCAATGTTATTATGAACCTTGTCAATAATGCTGCAGAGGCAATGCCAGAAGGTGGGCAAATTAAAATTACGACACAGAGCCTATATATTGAAAACCCTATAAAAGGATATGATTCTTTTAAAAAAGGGGAGTATGCAATTCTTTTAGTCTCAGATAGTGGAACAGGTATTGCTCAAAAGGATATTGAGAAAATATTTGAACCTTTTTACACTAAAAAGAAAATGGGGCGAAGTGGGACAGGATTGGGTATGGCTGTTGTGTGGGGAAGTATAAAGGATCATAGAGGGCATATAGAAGTTCAAAGCACAGAAAATTTTGGAACAACATTTACACTTTATCTCCCTATAACTAAAAAAGAAAAAGAAGAAAAAATAAAACCCCTGTCAATAGATGAATACATGGGGAACAAAGAATCAATTCTGATTGTAGATGATGAAAAAAGACAACGCGAATTGGCAACTGATATACTAAGTAAGCTCAATTATTCTGTTACATCGGTAGAAAGTGGAGAAAAGGCTATCGAATATATGTACAATAATTCACCAAACCTTCTAATTTTAGATATGATAATGGGTTCCGGCATTGATGGATGTGAAACATATAAACAAATTTTAGAAACACACCCAGAACAAAATTCTATTATTGCAAGTGGATTTTCTCAAACTGATAGAGTTAAAAAAGCTCAAGATCTTGGTGCAGGAGAATATGTAAAAAAACCTTATACTATTGAACAAATGGGACTTGCTGTGAAGAATGCCTTAGAAACCTCAAAACAAAACCGGCTAACTTTTCTCTAATAACACCATTCATTATACCTTTTAAATTTCAATATCTTTTTTAAAAATTCAAATTTTTTTTACCTTGCCATGTTCTATCCAATGGTGGTCTTTTACTATAATGTTTAGATATTTTTAGCAACGGGCTAACTATTACTAACCACCAAAAGCAAGGAGAAAAAAGTATGGACATTCAATTTAAGCAGGTTGCAACAGCATTGGAGAAATTAGAGGTTTACAGTCTCAGGAAAAAAGTATTTGTTGATGAGGAGGCTCGTTTTCCATATTCCCTGGATCACATTGTAGATCAGTATGACAGTTTTGAAGAAACAGCCAATTTTGTTGCCATATTTAATGGTGAAATTATTGCTTCTGTTCGTCTTATTATGGATAGCCAGGCTGGTTTGCCAGTTGACAAGTATCCAGCCATTGCAAATCTTAAAAAAAAATTAACGGGATCATGCATAACTCTTGGATGGATGTGCTGCACCAAACCTTACAGGCATAAAACAGGGCTGATCAAGTCTCTTTTCAGACATACGCTGTTCTATGCTCAAAAAAAAGGGTTCAAGCATATGTTAGCAGTTATCCACCCCCCAGCATATGGCCTGCTACATCATTCTTTTAAAGTTGAAAAAATAGGTCCCAAATTCTTAGACAAAGAGCGAAATATTGAAATGATGCCGATACACGCTACCATTAGCGATATGATTAATCAATCAAACGAAGGCTCGTCTGAAAAAAAAAGCTCGGAACCCCAAACAAACAAACTTGGATTCCAAGGGAAATATCATTTTCTCGAAGAAGCATTATCGAGGAATATAGGTATTTTTTCTCTTTCTGAACAGAATAAGCTCATGGGGTATAGAGTTGCCATCCCAGGCCTGGGTGGTGTGGGGGGGCAGCATCTTGTAACCCTTGCCAGAACCGGTATTACCAATTTCAATATTGCCGATTTTGACAAGTTTGAGCCGGTTAATTTCAACCGCCAATACGGTGCTAAAACCAGTGGTTTTGGACAGGCTAAGATTGATGTCATGTATAAAGAAGCCAAAGATATTAATCCATATTTAGATATTAATTGTTTCCCTGAAGGTGTGTCAGAAAAGAATATAGATGATTTTTTAGATGATGTTGATCTTGTAGCAGATGGGATGGATTTTTTTAATTTTGATATACGCAGGTTAATATTCAAAAAAGCCTATGAGAAAAAAATACCGGTAATCACAGCTGGTCCTTTGGGATTCAGCACTGCCATGCTCATTTTTATGCCTGATATAGGAATGACTTTTGATCAATATTTTAATATACATGACAGCCTGGAACTTGAAGAAAAACTTATCCGGTTTTTTATAGGTCTTGCACCAAAAGCATCCCAGGCAGATTATATTGATCCTGATTCCATCAGCATGAGAACGCGCAAAGGTCCTTCTCTGGGGGCAGCCTGTCAATTCTGCAGTGCAGTTGTTGCCACCGAGACTGTCAGGATACTATTAAAAAAAAAGGGGGTCAAACCAGTCCCGCACTATTTTCAATATGATCTTTTTACCAGAAAATTTCATCAAGGTTATCTCACAAAAGGAAACAAACATCCTCTTCAAAGAATAAAAGCTACAATAATAAAAAACAGACTACAAAAAAATAAACTTGAAGATATTTCCCCTGATTCCCCAAAGGTCATGTCGGACAATAAAAACATCCCTGAAGATATAATCAAATATCTGATAAATGCAGGATGCAAGGCGCCATCAGGAGACAATTGCCAGCCATGGAGTTTTGATTATAGCGAAAACGATATAAAAATTTTTCTCGACCCTTTAGCTGATGGCTCTTTTTTCAATGTGAATCAGACAGCTTCGCATATCGCCTGTGGTGCAGCAATTGAGAATATACTTTTGGCTGCATCCAGATATGGAATCTCAGGCAAAGTAGAATATCTACCTAACGAAAATCAACTTGATCATATTGCCAATATAAATCTTTCTTTTTGCGAAAAAGAAGAAGATTCTCTTCAACGTTTTATCTGGGAAAGGCATACCAACAGAACAAAATTTAACAAACAGCCCATAGAACAAGGGAATCTTAATCAGGTCAAAAAATGCCTGATGCCTTTTAAAGAAAGCAGTCTTATTCTTATTACAAAAAGAGAAGATATTAACAAAGTTTCTGAGATGGTATACGAAGTTGATAAAATCAGAGCTGAACGAAAAGATTTACATGAGCACCTTATGAAAATGATCCGCTTTACAGATAAAGAAGCCCTGCTTAAAATGGATGGTTTCCCTCTAAAGAATCTAGAAGCCGGGTCTGGTGGAGAACTATTCCTGAAAGGCTGTTCCCCCTGGGCTATAATGAATTTAGTAAATAAAATTGGTATGGGGAAAATGATTTCTCAAATGGCTGGGAAAAGTATCAGGCAGGCGTCTGCTGTGGGTCTACTGAAAATTAACGGTAAATCTAATAATGATTTAATCATTGGAGGGCAAGCTCTTGAAAGATTATGGCTAACCTGCACACTACTCGGGCTCTCCTTTCAGCCAATGACAGCTATTACCCTATTTAGACAAAGATGGGAGCTTGGTGGGAAAAATGATTTTAGTCTAAAGCACCAACAGCTTTTAGGAAAGGTTTGGCCATTATATGAATCTTTATTCGGGACAGACAATAATGAATCCCATATTATGCTGTTCAGATTAGGCTATGGGAAAAAAGTAGCATGCAGAACATTGAGGAAAAAATATCAATAGTATAGAGATTAATTTTATGATATTTATCAGTCTGTTTATTTAGATTTATATGTTTAATATTGTTGAATTATTTATTAATTAATATTTTAAGGAGTTTATTATCATGGCAAAAGCCAGCGCACGTCATATTTTAGTTGATGATGAAAAATTGTGTAATGATCTGATTGAACAGATTAATAATGGAACTGATTTTGCTGAACTTGCAAAAAAGCATTCCAAATGCCCATCAGGGCAGCAAGGTGGAGACCTTGGAGAATTCGGAAGAGGTGCTATGGTTCCTGAATTTGATCAGGTTGTATTTAATGAGGAACTTGGAAAAGCACATGGCCCTGTTAAAACTGATTTTGGTTTTCATGTGCTTGAAATTACAAGCCGTAAAGATGACTGATAATTAGTAATTATTTTTATAAAGATGCCGGTAAAAATAAATTTTTTATCGGCATCTTTTTTTAAAGCTAGTTTTCAGATGTCTGTAAAAGGCGATAAAGTGTACGCCTTGCAAGTATATCACCACTTATAACGCCAACTACTTTATTATCTTCAACAACAGGCATTGCAGAAATTTCAAATCTTTCCAGCCGTCTTATGCAATCAATTATAGTACAATTAGGTCCAATTGTAATAACATCAGCTGTCATGACTGTCGTTAAAGGGTTGTTATGATCAGTGCCAAGGGCCGCAGCTTTTGTTATATCCCATTCAGTAACAATTCCAATGAGTTTATCTTTTTGAGAAACCACAGTAACTATAGGACTATCTGAATCAACAAGAAGCTTTGCAGCATCTTTTAAGCTCTGATTCACATCAATCTTTGGCGATTTCTCCATTATATCTTTTACTTTCCGGGATTTTTCTTTTGAAGCAATCCGCTTGATACTTATCTTTTCAGATATTTCACATGGCAGACTGTCATGATCTTCACACAATCCATCAACAAGTTCTTTCATGTTCTGGCGAATAACTTTTTCAAGTTTTTCAACAGCTACCTTACGTCGTTTTTCTGCCAAAACTATGAATTCATCGCTATTTTTATCAAGCCATTTTTGTATCTCATCTGTTTTGCCAAAATGCTTTTCAGGGATCCACAAATGCTCTGGCGTCGGTATAATACGCTCATGGGCGGCATAAATTACTCCACCGGAATTGACCAGATAATCAGTTGCTATCAATGTCCCATTATCACGATATACCGCTCGTTCCATACGTCTTCGTTCAGCTTTACGCATAGGATTAGGGGAATAAGAATTTGCACCTTCAACAATTATTCTCCATTTTCCCATTCGATCAATAGTCATAGATGGATTTGTGCTTTCATCCACATCAAGATAATTAAACACAGGAGATGCAGGGACTAAACAAAAAGCTGATTCCATCAACAAATTATTATATGAATTTGAAAAAATTATCTTATTTAAGTCATCCTTATCAGAATTAAGGATATTATCACGAAAATAATCTTCAGTAACACGCCCCTTTTCTTTCCAACGCTTAAAAAGCTCTTCCCATGGCAATGAATCTGGAGAATAAAGATATCCCCTGTCATCACTTATCCCCTTAATAATGGGTCGGTTGTCAGGATCATATTCATCAAAAATTCTAGCAACATGAGCACCAACAGCACCAAACCCCTGAATTAAAACATCCATCTTATTTTTATCAGGTATTTCCATGTCCTTAAATTGAGGCAGCTGTTTTAATTTTGGAAGATGCTCAAGAAGAGCATGAGATGCGACAACAACACCATTTGCAGCCCCTCCTAACTCATCAATTCTGTTTCCACCCATATCAGCAGGTTTTGAAACAGCATTGTTTAAACCATTCTCAATGGCAATGGTTTTCATATCAGCATCATTGGTTCCAACATCAGGTCCCGGAATATATATATCTGTATACCTTGCAATAAGACGCGCAAAGCCTTTGATTACTTCAAGACGGTCACCAGGTGGCAAATCGCTTTTTGATACTATCCCGGATTTTCCACCGCCAAAGGGTAAATCAGCTGCTGCATTCTTTAGAGTCATGCCTCGGGCGAGATTATGTATAATAGACGGGCTAATATCTTCAAGCATGCGGATTCCACCCATGGATGGCTGACCCATGGCAAGGTTATCAACCACCAGATAGCCTCCTATTTCCAAAGGACTTTTATCATCCCACATACATGCAACAAGTCTTGGACCTAACTTATCAACTTTTACACCAAGCTGCAAAAGGCTATCTACATCAAGGGGGCCAAACTCGATAAACGCCCTGCCCTCTTTTTTTTTCAAACGATTCTCCCAGACATTTTTTGGCAAAACATCTTTTAAAAAATCATGCATAATTTTGGGAATCATCTTTTTAATCCTTCCTTATAGTCTAATCTCATAACTTAATGTAAATTTTGAGCTGCCAGGACATCAATATTTGCCTTAAGCAATGCTTTTGCAGTTAAATTCACTGAATAATGTTTATCTAAATAATTTGTTTCAAGGTGAGACATAAGGTTATTATCCATAACATCTTTTTTACTCATAAAATACTCAAGTATATCTGATGGATGTTCCCGGGTCTTTTCAACTTCAATTTCTCCGCCTTCATGTTTTGCTGATATATTTGGCACTTCTTTTGCTAATTCTACAAGTTCATCTCTACGATTATAAGGTTGAACAACAATTGATTTATAAGTCTCTGTAATATGGTGTTCAAATCTTACCTTATCTTCAAAACCTAAGTCTGCTCTGAGCTTATTTGCCTGTCTTATAGTGTTATTATTTACTGAATTTGAAAGATTAAAACCAACAAGAGGGGTTGAATTGTCATTTCTCGCAAAAAGTCTTGCTGTCATAAGTGTCCAAAAAATAAAATAAGGATTATCATTGCCGACATATACTGAAATTTTAAACTCTATATCTATTCCGAGTCTATGCATTAAATATCCTAAAAGTACTGTCCCTGAATTAATATTCAACACCTGTTGAATCCCGTATTTTGTATAATAGTTCAAATATTCTTCAGCCCACTTAAAAGCATGATCATTTGGTTGACCTATTCCACCAAAATAACCTGTAATAGTTTCTCCGCCTCCAAGGTGGATATTGCTACCATCAGTTCCTCTTGTATCCAATGCTTCCACATAGGATGCACCAATTATCTGCATTGCAAGAGCAGTGGCAAGGATATCTCCATTATCCTGAGTCTGCTCAACCATATTACGCACCCTTATAATTCTGCCTGGCATAAGTTCTTTGTTTTTTATAGCTTTTTTTGCCTGGGAAATAAGCCAGGGAAAAAACTGAAGCGCACTTATTTCAAGAGTTACTGCATTTTTGCTATCGATCTTTTCATAATCAACACCAAGATTTTCACAATACTCATTCATAGAAACAAATGCCTTGTTATCTTTTTGTTCCATAAGCCATTCTAAATCAGCCACATAAGGTGATTTCATATCTTTCAGTTGCTGCATAAGCACATCAGGCTTTTTTGCCTGTTTTGCTTTTTCATTAATTGCATCTGCGCCACCAAACTTTTCAATCAAATTTGTAAGATCCTTTACAAGCTTATTATCAGTATTTGTAAGTATCTGATTTACAATATCAATATCCTTAGCTGAAATTTTTAGAAGATCTTTATTGTCCAACATTAGGGACTCCTTTTATTTAAATTTTTGACATTTCAATAAAAAACTTTTCTTTTTCACCCTGTTTCATAGGGTAACAATGTTCTTCTTGAGGAAATTTACCTGATCTTACTTCATCGCAATATTTTTTCATGGCCTTTTTAATCATTGAAGCAACATCGCAATATTTTTTTACAAACTTTGGTGTAAATGCCTGAAACTGACCAATAAGATCACTGACAATAAGTAATTGCCCATCACATTCAACACCTGCACCTATTGAGTAAACAGGAATAGTGAGCTTTTTCGCAATATAACCTGCAACTTCTGGAGGTACTGCTTCAATCAACAACATTTGAGCACCTGCTTCCTGAACCGCAAAAGCGTCTTCAACAACCATTTTTGCATCTTCAACAGTTCGCCCTTGCGCTTTATGTCCACCAAGAGCTCCTGAACTCTGAGGGGTTAGTCCGATATGACCTATCACAAGAATACCTGCCTCTGTTATTGCCTTAATTCTTGATGCGACTCGTGTACCGCCTTCGAGTTTAATAGCATCCACGTCAGCTTCTTTTAAAAACCTGCCTGCATT
>JAGLHT010000086.1 GCA_023143455.1 Desulfobacterales bacterium | reverse complement strand
TCCGTCGAAGCCATTTCGCCCCCAATATTGTCAAAGAACATAAACAGACTATAACTCTAAATCAGTTAGATGTCAATGCTGTTAAAGGTCTTTATAAGGTGTTAAGTGTTTATTCAGAAGGGTTTCAGTAGTTTTTCTTTTCTCGATCCATATCTCTTTTAATATCTCTCTTCTTTATGTCATCTCTTTTGTCATAAAGTTTTTTACCTTTTGCCAAGCCGATTCTTACTTTTATCTTACCGTTTTTAAAATAAATTTTAAGGGGGATGAGGGTTAAGCCTCTTTCATTAATTTTTTTAGCAAGGCGCTTTATTTCAACTTTATTAAGTAAAAGCTTTCTTGCTCTTAAAGGCTCATGGTTCCCATAAAAAGTTTGCTTATAAGGATTAATATGTAATTGTCTTAGGAATATTTCACCATTTTTATAATCAGCATAGGCATCCTGAAAATTTACCCTCCCCTCTCTAATTGATTTAACTTCAGTTCCTACAAGAACAATACCAGCCTCGTATTCATCTGAAATCTGATAATTACGCTTTGCTTTTTTATTTGTAGCTATTAATTTTGTATAATCTGAACTCATATCAAATCTTCTTCTTTAAATGGAGAAATATCTTTAAACTTATTTTTTATCATGTCAACTATGGCAGCCGTGTTTTCATATTTCAAAGCCTTTTCGTATAATCCTTTTGTTTGTTTTGAATCAAGGTTGCGTATCAGTTGTTTAATTATTGGGATTGAAGCAGAGCTCATTGAAAAATCCTTAATTCCCATTTCCATCAATAACGGAATATTTATGGGATCTCCTGCCATTTCACCACACATAACAACATTGACATCTTTTTTAGCAGCTGCATCAATGGTAAGTTTTAGCATTTTTAATACTGCTGGATTCAATGGTTGAAACAAATGTGCTACCTGCCTATTCTTTCTATCAATGGCAAGGGTATATTGAATTAAATCATTTGTTCCAATACTGAAAAAATCAACATGTTCTCCAAGCTCTTCTGCCATCATTACAGCAGATGGTACTTCAATCATTATACCAAGGCTAATATCTTTTTTAAAAGTTTCCCCTTTTTTCTCAAGATCTAAAATAACATCTTTCAGGATTTTTTTAACTGTTAAAAGCTCATGAACAGTTGAAATCATAGGGATTAACAGGCTTACATTACCAAAAGTTGCTGCTCTTAAAATAGCCTTAAGTTGAGTTACAAATATATTAGAGTTTTGGAGACAATACCTTATAGCCCTAAGACCAAGTGCAGGATTTTCTTCTTCAATCCCTTTGAAGATTGGATTTACTTTATCACCATTGATATCAAGTGTCCTTATAGTAACAGGTTGTGGGTTCATCAACTCTGCAAGTTCTTTATACTTAATAAAAAGTTCTTCTTCAGTTGGAAATCTCTTAAGATCAAGATATAGAAATTCTGTCCTGAAAAGTCCAATACCTGTTGCGCCACTATCCCTTGCTGCTACGACATCTTCAATAAGTTCAATGTTTGAAGATAGATTGAAAGCCACTCCATCTTTAGTTACAGCAGGAAGATGGCTGTCACGTGCAAGTAAAGCTCGGTTCCTTTCAAATCTTTCTCTTTTTTCTTCATAACTGAGCAATACATCCTCATCAGGGTTTATAACAATAACACCGGTAGATCCGTCAACAATCAAAAGATCATCATTTTTAATGTTAATTGTTGCTGTTCCAAGCCCAACCACTGTAGGTATTTTTAAAGATTTTGCAATAATACTTGTATGTGAATCTTTGCCACCACGGTCAGTTATAAAGCCCATTATTCTTTCCAGTTGAATTTGGCTGGTATCAGCAGGGCTTATATCATGGGCCACAAGAATAACCCGTTTATTAATATCTGAAATTTTTTCATCATGAACACCAACAAGATATGATATTATTTTTTCAGACACCTGTTCAATATCATTTCCGCGAGCTTTTAAATAAAGATCTTCAACTTCTCTGAATATAAGCTTAATTTGTCTTGTAGTATTTCTAAGAGCCCATTCAGCATTGATTTTATTATCAATAATTGTTTGAATACTTTTTTCATAAAGCATTTTATCTTTAAAAAGCAGCATGTGGGATTCAAGAATGTTAAGCTCTGTTCCTAAGTCTTCGTCCAAACTATCAATTATTTGTGCATATTCCTGTTTTGCTTTTTCAACAGCGTCTTTAAAACGATTAACCTCATTTGTCAGCATAGATTCAGGTATAGAATATCTCTTAATGACATCTACACCTTCACGATCAATAATATAAGCTTTTCCAATGCAAATACCAGGAGAGCCACTTATTCCCTGTAATATTAGCTGATTTACTCCAGTTTTGCTCATTATAATTATTTTTCCTCTCCAAACCGTGATTCAATAAGATTGCAAAGTTTCTTAAGTATAACAATATCTTCAGGTGTTTCAACTTCAACAGCAACCTTGGTTCCCTGGCATGCTCCTAAAGACAAAATATCAATTATACTGCCTGCATCTACTTTATAGTTTTGATTAGAAATCCATACACTTTGTTTTGCGTTTTTAACTATTTCAGCTATTTTCGCAGCTGGTCTTGCATGTATTCCCAGTATATTTTTAATTATAGTTGTATTTGACAGGCTCTCTTTTTTTTGTATTTTTTCCATCATAAAATTTTAGTAGATAATACTTATTTTTAGCAAAAAAGTCAAGATATCAATAGATGCCTTGTTTGACCAGTCCATGATTGTATGATAATAATTTTATAATATAGAAGCACGTAAAGGAGATAAAAATGAATAAAATATTAATTTATGGAAAAGACACTTGACCTTATACTAATAATGCTCGTGAAGCTTTTAAAAAAAAAGGCATTGAAATTGATTATATCAATGTAATAGAAAATCCTTTGAAACTTGATGAAATGCTTAAGCATTCTGATGGAAACAGAAAAGTTCCAGTGATTATTGAAGGAAATACAGTTACTATTGGCTACAACGGCGGAAGCTGAGGCGTTTAAAAAATTATCAGCTGTATGCTGGTGAAAAGGAAAGATGATTAAAGAAATGACTGATAAATACCCTATTAATGATTTTAAAAGTGGTGAATCCTGGAGATTGTTTAAAATATTGGGAGAATTTGTAGAAGGCATTGATACTCTGCATAAAATCGGTCCTGCGGTCTCAATTTTTGGTTCAGCAAGAACTAATTCTGATCATAAATATTATAAAAAAGCAGAAAAAATTGCATCGTTGTTTGCCAAAAAAGGATATGCCGTTATTACAGGCGGTGGTGGTGGAATTATGGAAGCAGCTAATAAAGGGGCTGCGAGCGTTAATGGAGCTTCAGTTGGGCTAAATATCTCTTTGCCTTTTGAACAGATTCCCAATAAATATGCAAGTATTCAATGTGAATTCAATTATTTCTTTGTTAGAAAAGTAATGTTTATTAAATATGCTCAAGCTTATATTATTATCCCGGGCGGATTTGGTACTTTGGATGAAATGTTTGAAGCAATTACTTTAATTCAAACCCATAGAATCAAGCCACTTCCTGTAATTTTGGTTGGCACTGATTACTGGCAGGGTTTAATAGAATGGATAAAAGCTCGGCTGGTTGCTGAAAAAATGGCTTCTGAGGACGACCTTGATATATTTACACTTCTTGATGACCCCCAAGAAATAGTTCAGAAGGTTGTTGATTATAATAAAACATAAAAACTCCGGGGAGATTGTTTATTCTCTATTAAAAAATAATCTTCCCAACCATCAATTTTTCCGTAAAAAGCTTTTGGAAGAATAAATAATTTTTTTGTAGGGAATTTATTTATCCCAAGCCTTAGAAAAATATCTGCAACAACATTTTTTATAGAATTAAAACCTTTATTCAAAGTTTTTGTAGTAACAAACATCTCGTTCCAGGAATTCATATAAATAGCAGTATATTCTGTTATTTTTGTATTGTTTCTATCAACACACAAGTTAAAGGACACCAAAACAGCAACTATCTCTGCATTTAACAACAGCGATTTAAAGCTTTTTTGCATTTGAATAAAAGGATTAAAAAAACCATGCATTTCCTTCATCAGTTTTACAATATCATTATATCTGACATGGGTGGGGTTGGGAACAAGATTTATCATAGAATCTGTATTATAAAAACTATTATTTATCAACCATGCCCCAATCTCTTCAATTGTTGGAGCACTTTTAAGTGCGTCTTTTTGTACATACCTACTTCTTTTTGGGTCTACAATCAATTCCCAGGCATATTTCTTTTTTAACTCTTTGCATTGCAGACTTACTCTTTTGAAATAAGCAAGGTTCCTTGATACAAGAAGTACCCGTTCTATTTTTTCTTTTTCCTTGGAAAACTCAACAACAATATTTCTAACTAGCACTGTCCTTTCTTCAGGCGTAATTAATGATTCTTGGTGAAAAGTATTTTCAAATGAAATTTTCATGCTTCTCATTTTGCTAATCATATAATTTTCTATTGTTGATGAAAATCTTTCAATCGCATTATACTCCCAGTTTTTATAATTTCCAATTTCAAAAATTCTTTTGGGACTCATATTCCATTCTTTAATTAACTTGTTAATGAATTGTTCTCTTATACCAAATAAAGTATTTGCAAAATCAGATTTTTTAGAAATTCGTACTTTTAAAAAAAAACAGATTTGAATTAAATTTACAGTTTTTGTATCTTCTATTGATTCACAATATTTAATCAACTCACTAATCAAAATATAATAAGAATCACAATTTGTAAGTTTCAATTGATTGCTTGAATTGATCCAGATATCTTTAATTTTGTTACATAATAACGGTTGTCGTCCAAATTCATTTATAAATTTTTCAAGCAATGCCATTTTAATAACAGATTTAAAAGGGCTTTTAAGAAGTTTATACATATGCCATATAGAGGCACCAAAGTATTCTCCCGAAGGTATTCCGTGGATATCCCCAAGATTAATATATTTTGAACTTAAAGATGATTTTAGGATAAGGTTATTAATATCATTATAATAATGAATGCTTACGGAAACAGGAAGAACCGACCATAATGGTAATTTTCCCGCTACATAAATTATTGTTCTATAAAATTCTTCTTTTAGTAATCTTGCCTGGGCAGACCCGGAGCTTTCAAACGATAATATACCAAAATCATTGTTTAAGGCTTTATTAATATCAAGTAGAAAAAAATTGACTTCTGTATCAAATTCTTTGTCAGCCCATTTTTCGATCTGTATGAGTTTAAGTTTTAAGTTTTTTTTCATCTTTTGAGTAAATAACTCATCTTTGATAATCACCCAGAAATCAAAATCAGATCGAGTGGTTTGAGCTAGTGAACCTGTACTACCAATTGTGTAAAGCCCTTCTATAAAGCTATTCTCTGACTTCTGCAATTTAATATCTTTTACATTTAAATATTTTTCAGCAATTTTTTTTATTTCATTTGAAGGTAAGTATTTTGAAATTCCGTGGGGGCATTTTGGAATAAGTGATTTTTTTCCAGAAAAATCTATGTTTGCGTGTAATAACAGTGGAATTAATTCAAAAAGATCGCCCTGCTTTTTCTTATAGATATCAAACGCAATTAATTTTGAAAGTTTGTTCTTTTTCAAAAACACTCTTTCTCCATAATAAAGAAATTCGACAAATATCAACATCTCAACCCGGGAGATTACTTTTTCATTAAAATTTGGAATACTATCTAAATTTAATTTAAATGCCCTTGCATTGAAATCAGAAAATTCTGTAATTATAGTATTTTCAACAAAATCATCAAATTTTGAATATCTGGCCATTACTCCTGTAAAATCAGAAAAATTAAAAACAGAACTAGAAAAACTAACAAAAGTAAACTTTGAGCCGACAAAAGACACTCCGGAAAGATCTGTACGGTCAAAGCAAGTTTTTACAATTGTTGCACCAGTAAAAGTTGAATTTTGAAGATCGCAACCTTCAAAATCAGAATTATAAATTGAAGCTTTATTAAAACTACAATTAGTAAATTGTGCATTTGAAGCTTTAACATCAATCAACACAGCATTATCAAAACATATAGAATTAAACTTAACATCTGTAAAATCAACATTATATATAATAGAATTTTGAAAAAAGGAATTTTCAATAATTGATTGGGAAAAGTTAGAGTTTTTGATAATACTGGCGTTGAAAAAAAGTATATAATTTAAAAGTTTAGAACAGGAAAGGTCAGTGTCTTCTATAATTTCTCTTTCAAAATCAAACTCTCTGGGGAACTTACTTTCCTTGAGTTCAAGTAATTTTTTATCTGTTAATGAAAAGAAAAAACCTTTAAAAAACCCGGTTGCTTTTTTTTGTTTTTGATTAACCTTTTGGATAAGAGATTCAATCTCATTTTCTATATCTCTTTTTTCTTCTTTTAAAAAACAAGCTATCTTTTTTGTAAACTCTAATACTTGAGTCCTTACAAAAACATCAGAATGATCTTCAAACTTCTTTAAAATATTTATGACTCTTTCTGGCCTTTTCCTGACAACCCCAAGGATGTATGCTCTAAAGACTAAAGAATTATGTTTTAAATACTCTTTTTTATTTTGTGCAACATCTTGAATTATAAAGAACGATATCCTTGAAAAAGAAGATATTTCATTTAAAACACTTATTAAAATGTCTTTTCTAAATTTAATAACTTCAATAAAAAGTTTATACAAAGGAACACATCTTGTAATAACTAAAGCTTTAAATGCATGGAAAGCCTCTTTGGAATCATGCTTCTTTAATACATTTAACAAAGAATTGGTTAACTCAACCTGAGGATATGTACCAACAGATGAAAATTCAATAATTTTCAAAATAGTTATTCTAATATTTTTTTCTTTCTTATTTTTCAAACACTTGATCATAAAATCTATGTCAAGACTGTCATAAATTATGGAAACCGCTTTTAATGTTTTTTCTTTTTTTGCTAAGTCAGAAGAATGCAAATCTTCAAACAAGCGATTGTTTTCATTTTTTAACAAAGGAATATTAAATAAAAAAGGATCTATATCTTTATTATTATCAAAAATATCTGATAAAAAATCAACAATCTCCTTTTTGTTATTTATCTTGCTTAACATTTTTTTAAACTCAGGCGCCCATTCTCTTCTTATTTGTGGATTGCTTTGAAGGTATTGATCTGTTAATAAAAGCTTTTCTCCTTCAAGAAGTGATTGAACCACTGTTTTAAATGTCTGCATAGAAATCAATCCTGAAGAACATATTTTCCAGGCATAATATGGTCCTTTACCGTTGAATTTAATAAGAGTTTGAAAATAGAAATTTATTTCAGCCAAAGCTGTATTTTTTTTTATCTGAAAAAAAATTTTTGAACAAAAACAATCAGATTCTTGTATTGTTTTCAAATATAGTTTTTTATTACTCCTATCTTGTAAAGACTTAACCATTTTAAATTGTAAAATGCTTAATGCTTCTCGTGCTTTGTTCCTCAGCAGATAATGATAGGATGAAAGCCCTGCAATTATTGGTAGCACAGCCTCTGAAGGTGTGAATTCAGAAATAGATTCAAACATAAGGCTTTGTTGGTTTTGATTAAGTTCTGCCCAGTTTTTTTCAAAATTGTTAAAATCAAAATTTTTCAAAATATTATTTTCATTATCCATTACACAAATATCCCTGTAAAATCCGAACGTTATTTATGGTAATAGTTAAAATGTTATTGTTTTAAAAATTTAAACTTTGAGATCTAATCTACTGGTTATCGTCCTTTTCAACGAAAAAATAAATTTTCATCTTGGTTTTTACATTTATAAATTTAAATGTTATATGATCATGACTTTACTAATTATAATATTTTTTGAGATAAAACTCCAGAATTTATGACACTTTTTGAAACAAATAAAAATAATATGCAAGATGATAACAGCTATAATGCTGAATCCATAGAGGTTTTAAAAGGACTTGAACCTGTAAGACGCCGTCCTGGGATGTATACTGACACTACAAGCCCTGATCACTTAGCCCATGAAGTTATTGACAACAGCGTTGATGAAGCAATCGCTGGATATGCTGATAAAATTAATGTTATTTTATACAGTGATAATTCCCTTGAAGTAATTGATAATGGTCGTGGAATGCCCGTTGACATGCATCCAAAGGAAAAAATTTCCGGTGTTGAGCTCATTATGACAAAGCTCCATGCCGGGGCAAAATTTTCTAATAAAGACTATCATTTCTCAGGCGGCCTGCACGGAGTTGGTGTTTCAGTTGTAAATGCCCTTTCAAAGTATTTAAGAATTATTATAAAAAGAAATAACACAAAATATAGAATTGTTTTTAAGAATGGGAATAAAATTTGTAAACTTGAACAGATTGAACAAGCTACTTGCAAAAAAACAGGTACTTCGCTTCTTTTTTACCCTGATCTTTCTTATTTTGATATACCAATGTTTTCAAGCAAGACTTTAAAACATTCTCTAAAAGCAAAAACAGTTCTCTGCCCAGGACTTGAAATTTCTTTTTTTGACGAGGCTTCCCAAGAAAATTTTAGTTGGAAATATAACCATGGACTAAAAGAATATCTTATAGAAAACATGCCTGCAAACACAGTTTTTGAAACCCCTTTCACAGGTGATAATGAAACCGACGAAGGCAGAGTTGAATGGGCTGTAAACTGGACAAAAGAACATATCGATAACATCTCTGAAAGTTATGTCAATCTTATTCCAACTCCTTTGGGGGGAACCCACGTCAATGGATTTAGATCAGGATTGTTAGATTCTATTAAAGAATTCTGCAAATTCAGAGACCTACTCCCAAAAGGTGTTTATCTTGCCCCGGAAGATATAATGGAAAATATTGGTTTTATTCTTTCAGTAAAGATTACCGATGCTCAATTTTCAGGTCAGACAAAAGAAAGGCTCTCATCTCGACATTGTGCTAAGCTTGTTAGTTCCCAAATCAGAGACTCATTAAGCCTTATGCTAAATAAAAACACTGAGGCTGGAAATAGGCTTGCTGAAATTGCTATAAAAAACGCACAAGTCAGAATCAAAAAATCAAAAAAAATAAGTTTAACAAAATCAAAAAACGGTCATTCCCTTCCTGGAAAGCTTTCAGACTGCACCAGCCGAGACCACATGAAAAGAGAATTATTCCTTGTTGAAGGAAA
>JAGLHT010000085.1 GCA_023143455.1 Desulfobacterales bacterium | reverse complement strand
CACCACCTCTGGTGGTGGTTTATGATTATCCCTGTCAGAAGTATTAAGAAGATAAAATTTGTCAGCAATACTTGATGTATGCATGAATGATGAAAAAGATGAGATATAGAAAATAAAAAATCTATAAGTAGGGAAACGCCATATAGCCATTGCATGAGGGCGGACAGGGCTTTCCCGCTGACGCTTCAGCCCTGCCGCTTCGCTGACTACGTCAGCACCGCATTATAAGGAGAATGTTGTAAGGCCAAGCGGTACATCTGAGACAATAAATTTAAAGTATGATTTATGGCAGAAGCGGTCAGTTTTTAATGAAATTTTGCTGTAAAATGTCTCATGCGGAATGACTGGTTTGATAAAGTTTTAAAGCTTTCCTTAAAAACAGCGTTTGATTTCTAATAAGCTTATGGCAAATATTTAAGTGATATCAAAAGACTTGAAGTGATGGCGAGTTTACGTTAATTTAATAAAATGAATATTTCGTTAATTAATGAATTAAAACTAAGTGGTCAGGGAGTTATAAGTATTATTGGTGCAGGTGGTAAGACAAGCTTGATGTTCCATATGGCAAAAGAGCTTGCAGAATCTGGTAAAAAAGTTTTGACAACCACTACAACAAAAATTTTCATGCCAGGATCGGGTGAGTCTCCTGAGACTATTATTACAGATTCCATTGATGAGCTTATTGAGAAATCCGAATCCTGCCTGGGTCGTTTCAATCATTTTTCAGCTGGATGCAAACAGATTGCTGATCCTAAAAAATTAAAAGGATTTGATCCG
This sequence comes from Desulfobacterales bacterium, assembly GCA_023143455.1. GTDB lineage: Bacteria > Desulfobacterota > Desulfobacteria > Desulfobacterales > Desulfobacteraceae > JAIOSM01. The sequence continues at coordinate 8,768 of JAGLHT010000085.1, read as the reverse complement.
GATATCATTGATCAATTATGGCAGGCTGCCTGTTTTGACTGGATTATTGTGGAAGCTGATGGTGCAAGGCGTAAACCGCTTAAATCGAGTGATATCCATGAACCCCTGGTGCCCGGGATGACGACTCATCTGATCCATGTAACAGGACTTGATGCCGTGGGTAAAATTCTTGATGACAAAAATGTTCACAGAGCAAAGCTTTTTTCAAAGAACACAGGTTTGCTCCTCGGAGGAATAATAGACGCACAATCAGTTGCAATATCTGCTGCCCTGGAGATAAAAAAAGCAGGAGCTACTATTATAGCTGATTTTTTAAGTTTTGCATTTCTAAACAAAGCAGATGATCCAGATAGAATAAAACAAGGACAAAAAATTGCAGAGCTTATGAAGAAAAGTAATATTGTTGACACAGTTATTATTGCTTCACTTAAGAATAGATAACTTATACAATGCTGTTTTGATTTTCATTAAATAAAACATGGGAAAACAATAATGGAACAAGATATATATTCCAAGGTTAATGAACTGCTCTTATCAGGGCAAAAAATTGTTCTTGTAAGAACCATCAGGCGTTCAGGTTCAACTCCAAGGGGCGTGGGTTCTATGTGTATTATCACTGAAGATGAAAAACTAATCGGAACTGTTGGTGGTGGGCTTTTAGAATACCAGGTTCAAGAACAGGCCATAAAACTTTTCAAAGAAGAAAAGTCTTTTATTTACCGGTTCCATTTGACTGCTGAGGATTCGGCCAAAGCCGGCATGATTTGTGGTGGGGATGTTGACTTATATCTTGAACCGCTTTCTCCGGAAAATAGTGAGACAGTCTCTATATTTGAAACCATAAAAAATCACATTGACAATAACAAATCCGGAATACTTGTAACTAAGATTGAAGATGGTATACATGCACTTGATACCAAGGTAAGGATGTTTATAAAAGAGGATGGTGCAACCCAAGGAATAATTTCACAGATTAATATAAAAGAAATCGATTTCAAGGGGAATTGCCCCTATGAATTGCTTTCTTTTGATGAACAAAAATTTGATCTCTTTGTAGAAAAAATCACCCTTAATCCTGAAGTTATTATTTTTGGGGCAGGGCATGTTTCTTTGTTTGTAGCACAACTTGCTAAGATGGTGGGATTCAAAATTATTGTTGTTGATGACAGACCCCAATTTGCTAACAAGCAAAGATTTCCTTTAGTAGATGAAATTTTAATTACTGATTTTAAACAAGCTTTTAAGCAATTGAATATTTCTAAAAATTCACATATTCTAATTATCACACGGGGGCATATTCATGATAAAGTTGTCTTGCAACTTGCTCTTGGTACCAGTGCTTCTTATATTGGTATGATCGGCAGTGTCAAAAAAAGAAATATTATTTACAGGACCCTCATGGAGGAAGGGTTTTTAAAAGAAGAGCTGGAAAAAGTCTATTCTCCTGTTGGGCTTGATATTAACGCAGAAACTCCTGAGGAGATCGCGGTCAGCATTGTGGGGGAGCTGATTAAAAAAAATAGACCAAAGAAAAAAGATAAGCAGTTGATCCTATGAAAGTATTAAGCAAAAAGGTTGCAGGTGTCATCTTAGCAGCCGGATCTTCCTCCAGAATGGGTAGCATAAAACAGATACTGCCTTTCAGAGGTAAAACCATCCTTGATCATGTGATTGCCAATGTACAAAAGTCAGCACTACATGAGGTTATTGTTGTTCTTGGATATTGTTCAGAGAAAATAAAGCAACAGCTTGATTTAGCTGATGATTCTTCTAATATAAAAATATTAATTAATAAGAACTACCTGAAGGGTCAAAGCGATTCTCTTAAAAAAGGGCTTGAACAAGTATCAAACAGTTGTGATGGAGCCATGTTTCTTTTAGGGGACCAGCCACTTATAACTGATACTGTTATAAACAAACTTATTTATGCTTTTGAAGATTCTGATTTGCCTTTAGTGATCCCCTATTGCAAAGGTAAAAGAGGCAACCCTGTAATTATTGCAAGATCTTTATTTTCTCGTTTGGAATTATTATCTAAAGATTCTGGAGCAAGAGTCCTTTTCAAGGAGCTTGAAAAACAAATTTTGAAAGTGCCTATTGATGATAAATCTATACTTGAGGATATAGACACGAAAAATGATTATGAAAAGTTAATATCAAAAGATTAACCTGTCTTCATTTCAATAATATTGCTCTGGCTTTGAGTTTTGGCCTTTAGGTTAATGCCGACCCTTAGAGCTTTAAGACCTCTTACTTCAGGCATATCATCCAGATCAAGGAATTCCGTATCATTGTTCAGTTTATCGTTGTTGGTTAAATGATCTATGTGCTGATGAATGTTGTGACCTTCTTCAGGATGGGTATACACAATTGCAATCTTTCCTGGTTGAGTAAGTCTTTCTCCGGTGCCTTTAATAATTGCTTTGTCGAGTCTTGATTTGATAATTTCCTGCCTGACATCATATGCTCCATCCACGTCAAAACGTTTCTCATCATAGCGGAAGCGTATGGATAAAGGTTTATGATTCACTAAGATTAAGTGACAAATATCTAAAGGGACTTTAAGCTCCGGCTTGATTTTTTCTGTCTCCAAAGCAAGGCCAGAAGCGATCATTAACTGCCATAACGTAAGATTATTTATATGAAAACTTCCCAGCTTACCTTCTTTCATCATTGATTCACCAATATACATCATATAATCAAGACCATCTGTCTGGCGTTTTTCAAAATAATGGGGGAAAGTCTTCTGGATTTTAGCATCTTCCTGTTCAATATATCTTGAAAGCATATCGTTCAGCATTGAGACACTTGTTTCATAATCCTTTCTTTTTTCGTATACAACGCCTGATAGGGGGTCAATTGCTTTGCGATAGTTTTTAATTGCTGTTGCAACATCATTTCCAACATTGATTAAATCATCAAATGTTTGTTCAACCTCATTGCTAAGAAAATTAAAAATTGAAGTCTCATCCCCTGAGCTTATGTCAGTTGTTATTTCCTGGATCCTTTTTTCTATCCTGTATTTATATTCTTGTAAAAGAGGCCATGACCGAGCTTTCCCGCCTAGGACCATAACTTTTAATGCCAAGTTTAATTGCTTGGTCAAATCTTTTTGTATACCAATATTTCTGGCAAGGGAAGAACCTCTGATATCTGATTGACCAAAAAATGGAACAACATCCTTGAAAATAATGGGCTCCATTTCTGATGGAACTCCCTGGAGAAGTCTTTCCATATGGCTGATCGCAGCATCTTCGAATTTCCATTCCACAGAAGGGTGCACTGCAGTACATTTTTCTTTAATAATACCTTGGACAGATTTATTCATCTCATCAAGCCCTCTTTTTAACGCAACTGAAAAAATTGGGGCAATCTGTTTTAGAAGCATGCTATCTGTCGCACCTAACTCATAAGGCTCATGGGTAAAAAGCTCAAAGCATCCGATAATTTCACCCTGATATGAAAGAGGCGCAAGGAGCATTGATCTAACACCTGCACTGATCGCTTGTTCTTCAATTAAGCAAGGGTGGGGCTTTTCCTTAAGATCTGCAACTCGTATAATAGAATCCTGATTAACTGCTTTTTCCCATATCGACCCTTTAAGATCTTTTAAAGAAATGTGATGGGAATTAGCAAAGATGCAGTTAATTTTAGAATGGCAGTCACTTTTAATGATCATTACATTATCACCCTGACGGGCACCGATACCGACATTGATTCCAGGGTTTTTAAATAAGATTCTTACTAAACTTTCAACACGGGAAATACCATCGGAAGAAAAAATGGAATGTTGATCCACCAGATTCTTTTCTAGAATACTAATAATTTCTGATTGGGTAACATCCATTGCTCGGACAACACTGAAGCCATGAAACTCAAATTTACCTAAATCTATATATTTTTTTAAGATATCAATATTTGTTATATTATCAATAATATCTGTTATATCATCCTGGGATAGTTTTTTTGGAGCTTCAACAGACTTTACATTTATAAACTGGAAATCAGGTGTAATTCTAAAATGTCTGTCCAAACCTGTTTTTCCATCAGCAACGATTCTGATCATCGGGGTTTCAATGCCCTGATGAATGTCATAGATCCTGTCCAGAATGAGAAAATATGCCCTTAAAAGCTTTCGCTCATTAAGAATACGCTCTTCTTTTTTTATTTCACTTTTTAAAAATTTTTTTTTATCAACAAAAAGTTCTTGAAATTTTGGTGTTACAAAAAAGGGTTCATCTGTGTATGGTGTAACAGCACCTGCTATTTCAGTATCAAAGGATGCCGGAGGGAAAACTGCGCTCATTAAAGGGATAAGCATATCTTGATGTTGATTGAATATATCAATATCCTCAATAGCTTCTTGAATCAAAGGAGTTTCATTGATGCGCTGTTTTAATTCATCAAACATGGATGCCATGTGAGAACAATTTGGTACAAGTTTTTTCTCCCAGAAATCAAGGAGAGGTTCAAGACTTACTACTGATTTTAATGCATTCTCTTTTTTGTGTTTTACCATGATTTGCCCCCTAGGTTATTAAATAATTATAAGCACCTGAAAATAGAAGTCAATATTTTTTAAAAGCCTTAAAAGCCTCAAAAGCTTTAAAAACATGGATTGCATGAATTTAGTTCTTGACTTGACTAACTCATTCGCATAAAGAAATTATATTAGAGATCCTGTTCGTGTTGTGGGCATAACATGCTAAATGAATATGCTTTAATATATTTGTGAAGTTCTTTAATAAGTAATTTCACTATCCATCAGAGTGTTATCGGTCTTGAAGCTATAAAACAGATGGAAACTTTTAAGGCAGGAGTGACTTTTGCCCGGTTAGAGGCAGCTTGTCTAATCATGCATTGGCAAAGGAACAGATAGATGCTGCGCTAAAAGATATTGAACTCTTACCAAAACCTAAACAATGGAAAAGCAAATGAATAATGAACTTAATGACCTTTCAACCGATCCTCCGGCTGATGATCTTTGTATCAGGTGTCCAAGACTTGGGCATCAGATTAATTTTTCTTATTGCAACTCTGAAAACAGCGGGCTTCCTTGCTTTAAGACCTTAGATTGCTGGCATTACCATTTTGATGTTCATGCTTATCTCAAGGATAAATTAACAGAAAAAGACTTTACAAAAGTTTTTTTGAATAAAGGGAAACCAAAAGTATTCTCTTTGCTTGATTTGATTGAACAGGCCAAAAAAAGAAAAGGTGAATAAGATTGGTTTATCTGAAGCAGGTTAATATCCAGTCGGAAGAATTTCCTGTATTGGATCGCTATCCCTTTAACTTAAAAATATTTCAGAACACGGACACCATAAAATTTAATAAAACTATCACCATGTTTATTGGTGAAAATGGCACGGGTAAATCAACTCTCCTTAAAGCTATTGCTTATAAATGTGGCATTCATATCTGGCAGAGTGAATTTAATTTAAGGTGTGAGCCAAATCCTCATGAAGAAGATTTGTATAAATCCATTAGTATCCAATGGGAAAATGGAGCAGTACCCGGCTCATTTTTTGGATCCCAGATATTTTCCCATTTTGCAAAGAATCTTGAAGAATGGGCAATGCATGATTCTGGGATGTTAAATTATTTTGGAGGTAAATCTCTTATAACTCAATCCCACGGCCAGTCTCTGATGTCATATTTTCAGTCAAGATATAACATTAAAGGGCTTTATTTTTTAGATGAACCGGAAACAGCTTTGTCTCCTTCCTCTCTGGTTGAGCTTTTAAATCTTTTGATCAAAATAACTAAACAGGGGCATGCTCAGTTCATAATTGCTACCCATTCTCCTTTTTTAATGGCATTACCCGATGCTAAGATTTTTACTTTTGACAATACAACTATCGAACCTATAAAATATAAAAATACAGATTATTATAAGCTTTATAAGAATTTTATGAATAATCCTGCTAAATTTATTAAAACTTAAACTTGTTTGGTGGAGCCATAAATGAATCATCTTTCTGATACGACTTTGAATACTGTTAGCGTGCCGGATGATTTTTACAAAATTTTTCTAAATGCTCAAAATTATGTGAAAAACTATTTTTTCACCATGCAACAGGACAGGTTCATTTTGCTTACACAGGTTGGGCCTCTGTAAAAATACATCCTTTGTCCAACCCAGTACCAGATGAAAATTTTTATCTGATCTATGATCATCTCTATTCATTTGAAGCCCAGGCATGGCTGGAAAAAAAAGAAAAAATTGATGTTCCTGAGTTTTTTAAAAGGAAACGTCTGGAAGATGAGCTGAAAAATTATAAGACCCATCTGGAGAAGCTTGTTCAAAAGCGGACAGATAAGCTTACTAAAACTATCCAGCAGCTTGAAGAGGCCAACACAGCACTAAAAGTTGTATTAAATCAGAACAAAGCTGGGACTTAAAAATAAGAATATCAATTTACGTTCATATCTGCTATCACTGGAAGAGTAGTGATCTCTTAATGGTGATTTTTTATCACCATTTCATCACTAAAATTACAGTATTGACCCTTAGTTTTTAATGTTCATATAAAAAATGAACAGGATTTTTTTATTAATCTTTTAATAGTTATAGGCGAATAATCATGAAAATACTTGTCAGCGATCCCCTCTCAAATGTAGGCATTGAAATTTTTCAAAACACACCTGGAGTTGAGGTTGATGTTAAAACCGATCTAAGCCCTTCGGAGCTTGAAGGTATCATCGGTGAATACCACGGGTTGTCCATTAGAAGCAAAACAAAAGTAACTGCAAGTCTTATTGCCAAGGCAAAAAACCTTAAGGTTGTTGGCAGAGCTGGAATTGGGCTTGATAATGTAGATATCCCCGCAGCAACAAATGCTGGTATTGCTGTGATGAATACTCCTTTTGGCAATACCATTACAACGGCTGAACATACAATTGCCCTGCTAATGGCACTTTCTCGAAATATACCAAGAGCCACAGCAACCATGAAAGAGGGAAAATGGGAGAAAAAAAATCTTAAAGGCCGTGAAATATTCAATAAGACGTTGGGACTTGTGGGTATAGGTAACATTGGTAGTATTGTGGCAGATAGAGCCATGGGATTGAGAATGAAAGTCATAGCATGTGATCCATATCAGGATGATAGAATTTTTGAAACACTTGGAATTGAACTTGTCAGTTTTGATGAGATATTAGCCAAGTCTGATTATATCTCTATACATACCCCAAAAAATGATGAGACCACCCATCTGTTTAATAAAAAGACATTGTCAATGATGAAAAAGGGGGCTATGCTAATCAACTGCGCAAGAGGTGGAATAGTACATGAAGACGATCTTTATGAGGCATTAAAATCTAACCATCTTGGTGGTGCTGCCCTTGATGTTTTTGAAACTGAACCTCCTGGAATACTAAACCTCATGGAGTTGGACAACTTTATCTGTTCTTCCCATCTTGGTGCTTCCACCCACGAGGCTCAAGATAATGTGGCAAGGGATGTTGCAACTCAGATCGTTGGATATCTGTTAGATGGCGATGCTCCAAATATTGTTAATCCAAGTAATGAGTGTACTTAAAATAAAAAGTTGAAGAAGTGATATTTTTTATTAAATCTCAATAAAAGGAGGAGTTATGAAAGCCAAAAAGTATGTATTATCAGAACAAGATATGCCTAGAAAATGGTACAACATCGTGGCTGATATGCCAAATGGCATAGAACCCCCTCTTCATCCTGGTACGGGACAGCCCTGCGGACCCGAAGACCTCGCTCCGATTTTTCCCATGAACCTGATTGAACAGGAAGTTAGTACAGAACGGTGGATTGATATACCAGAAGAAGTTCTTGATAAATATGCCATATGGAGACCGTCTCCTTTATACAGAGCCCATAACCTGGAAAAAGCCCTTGGTACTCCAGCCAAAATTTATTATAAAAATGAAGGTGTGAGTCCTGCAGGTAGTCATAAACCCAACACAGCTATTGCCCAGGCCTATTATAACAAAATAGCAGGCACAAAAAAAATAACCACAGAAACAGGAGCAGGTCAATGGGGCAGCGCCCTTGCCATGTGCTGTTCATTTTTTGGTATCGAATGCAAGGTGTTCATGGTAAAGATTTCCTATAACCAAAAACCCTATCGACGTCTGATGATGGAAACCTGGGGTGCAAACTGTACAGCAAGTCCCAGCACTGAAACTGAGTCAGGGCGATCCATACTGGAAAAAGATCCGGATTGCCCGGGCAGCCTTGGCATGGCAATCAGTGAGGCTGTTGAAGAGGCTGTTGCTGATGAAAATACTAAATATGCCCTGGGAAGTGTACTTAATCATGTCATGATCCATCAAAGCATCATCGGTCTTGAAGCAAAGAAACAGATGGAAATGGCTGGAGCCTATCCTGATATCATTATCGGCAGTGCAGGCGGCGGAAGTAACTTTGCAGGTCTTGCATTTCCCTATGCCTTGGATAAAATAAACGGGAAAGATATTGATATTATTGGGGTGGAACCAACCTCATGTCCAACAATGACAAGAGGACCTTTTGCCTATGACTTTGGTGATACAGTACAGAAAACTCCACTTCTTCCCATGCATACTCTTGGTCATAATTTTGTGCCGGCACCTATCCATGCGGGCGGTTTAAGATACCATGGTATGGCACCTATCGTAAGTCAGCTAATACTTGACGGAATCATTAGACCTGAATCTATTCATCAAATTGAAACCTTTGATGCAGGCATGATCTTTGCCCGATCCGAAGGCTTTATATCTGCTCCTGAATGCAACCATGCCATTGCCAT
>JAGLHT010000084.1 GCA_023143455.1 Desulfobacterales bacterium | reverse complement strand
GTTTGGTCAAGAATGACATATAAAATCATATTTTGTTTCTGAATACCATTCAGCGTGAATTGCTGGTATTTATAAGATATTGTTGACAAGAAACAGCTATAATGGTAATCGTTAATTTTTAAATAACTAACAAAATAAGAATTTCTATTTTATGAATAGTTTAACTCAACAGACTCAAATAAAGCCTGACCAGATTGTTGAACTTGTCTTCAGATTTAAATGGCTGATAATTTGTTTACTTGCTGTTTCCCTTACTATTGGTCTGGTTAAGACTTTGGTTGCAGATAGAGTATATCAAGCCTCAACAATGATTCTGATCCAGCCCCAGGAAGTACCGGAAGATTATGTAAGATCAGTAGTATCCACAGGAATTGAGGAAAGGATCAGCAGTATATCTCAGCAAATTATGAGCAGAACTAATCTTGAGAAAATAATCAATCAGTTCGGACTATACAAAAAGAATAAGGATATGTATCTGGAAGATAAAATTGAAGGTATAAGAAAACGAATTGATGTAACTATTACCCGATCAAGTCAAAGACGAAGCTCTGAGACATTTGCTATTCAGTTCAGGGGTAACCAGCCAGACCAGGTCATGCAGATTACCAATACTCTGGCAAGTTATTTTATGGATGTGAATTTGAGAATCAGAGAGGCCCAGGTAGTAGGCACCAGTAATTTTCTCAGTGAAGAGCTTGTAAAAATTAAAGAAACACTTGAATTAAAAGAAAGAGATCTTGCAAAATATCGGTCAGAACATGTTGGTGGACTCCCCAGTGAGCTTGAATCCAACTTAAGAACACTGGACCGGCTTCAAACACAGCTTACTGATAGTCAGGCAGCTTTAAGAGATGCCAGGAATACAGAGGTCTCATTGCAACAGCAAATTATCAGGCAGAAGGAGCTGGCTGCCCAGACGACAGGACAGGCATTGGATGGTTCTGGAAATGGAAACAGAAGGTCATCTGGGAGAGCTACTGATAGAGATGAGCTGAATAGGCTCAGGGAAGAGCTTAACAGTCTTCTTCTGAAATATACTGAAAAACATCCGGATGTGGTTAAGTCGCAGGCTGCTATTAAAAAAATAGAGAAAAAAATAAGAGACAGCGGTGATGTAGAGGAACTATTAGATACAGATCCGGAAGTTGTAGAATTGAAAGTGCAGCATGAACAGGTTGTAAACTCTATTGTTGGGCTGAATGCTGATATTCGAATAATCAAAGAAAGAATGGGAGTCCATGAGAAACTGGTAGAGCAAACACCTAAAAGGGAACAAGAGTTACAAAAGCTTTTGAGGGACTATGCAAGTATCCAGAATGTGTATACCTCTGTTCTAGATAGAAGGCTTGAAGCTGAATTGTCTGTAAATATGGAGAAGAAGCAAAAAGGAGAGCAGTTCAGGGTTCTTGATTATGCAATAAGACCTGAAAAACCTATTTCTCCTGATGTGAGAAAAGCTTTTTTATTGAGTTTAGGAGTAGGGTGTGCACTTGCTGGCGGTATTGTTTTTCTTTTTTTTACTTTCGATAATGCAGTCAGGAGTAAGAAAGACATCGAAGACATATTCAAACTTCCCATTCTTGTTGAGATCGGGTCAATAAAACAGCCAGGAGATAATTTCAGGAAGAAAATACAGGTTGTTGGTTTGGTTGTTGCTTTATCTTATATAGGTATAATTATTGGTCTTTTTATGGCAGTGGAACTTTAAGGTATTGAAAAATCAATCAATATGATTCAATCGTATATCAATTTTTAATTTGCGGGGGGAAAGGTTTGGGGAAAATTTTTAATGCACTTGAGAAGTCAGAAAAGGAATCTGGCAGACCTGTTTCTTTAAAACCTGATCCATTAAATGTCACAGAAGAATGGGATCTGATTTCAGTTCAGAAACCTCATTCAGTTGAGGCTGAACACTTTAGAGCATTGAAGAACAGCATTTTATTCCCTGAATCAGGCAACCCGCCACGGACTATCATGGTTACAAGTACATCACATGGAGAAGGGAAATCGTTTGTCGCATCAAATTTGGCTGTAGCCATTGCCTCCAGTATTGATGAGCATGTCCTTCTGGTGGACTGCGATTTGCACAAACCGACTGTACATTCCATGTTCGGGCTTGAAAATAATAAAGGATTATCAACCTATCTTACTCAGAATGGCAAACTTTCTTCGTTTATGGTGAAGACATTCTTAGACAAACTAACTGTATTACCGGGAGGACCGCCGCCCATCAACCCTTCTGAACTGATTTCATCTGAACAGATGAGGCAGTTGATTACAGAGGTTGAAGCTCGGTATGATGATCGATATATTTTACTTGATGCACCACCTCCGCTTATTACATCAGAGACCAATGCCCTTGCAAAGCATGTGGAGGGGATATTGCTGGTGGTAAAACACGGATATACTCAAAAGGATAGAATACAGGATGTTATTGATATTTATGGCAGAGAGAAAATACTTGGAGTGGTTTATAATTTTGCACGAGGCAAATTCGGGCTTGATTATGATTACAAATACAGATATGGATATGAAAATAAAAAAGGCTGATCCTTAACAATGCTGCGTCTCTTAAAACAGTATTTTCCCATTCGTAATATTGTATTTATTATTCTTGAAGGAGAGGTCATTTTTTTATCTTTTCTAATTGCATCTGCTCTTTCAATTTTTTTTGCTCCATTCTCTTTTGATGTCTTGCTTATTTTACGGATAGCTCTGGTCACAATAGTCTGTCAAATCTGCCTTTATTACAACGATCTTTATGATTTTGATCGTGTAAAAACTTTACCTGAAATGATTATAAGACTTTTGCAGAGCCTTGGAGCGGTTTGTATTATTCTTGGGTTGGTTTACCTCATTTTTCCCTTTATTGAAATTGATCAGAAAGTTTTTATGTTAAGTCTTATTTTTTTGATAATTTTTATTACTGGCTGGCGGTTGGTTTATTTAAAAATTTTAAACAAAGGGTATTTTAATGAGAATATTATTATCGTAGGATCAAGCGATCTTTGTATTGCCATTATAAACAAAATACAAAATACAATAGACTGCGGCTACAAAGTTAAAGCAATTTTTCCTGATTCTGATGATGATACAAAAAAAAAAATTAATTCCAAAGATGTTTTTCTCATGTATAATATCAGCATGCTTCGAAAAATAGCTGTTTCAGGCGGTGTAAAAAAGATTGTAACAGTTATAAAAGAGCAGAGAGGGAGTTTCCCCATGAAAGAGCTCATCGATTGCAGGACAAAAGGTATTGAGATCATAGACGGCTGTTCTTTTTATGAACATCTCGCAGGGAAAGTACTTTCTAATAAAATTAACCCCTCTTGGCTGGTGTTTTCTGATGGGTTTAAAAAATCAGGCACAAGAATTTTTTTAAAAAGAGTCGAGGATATTATTGGATCACTTATAGCGCTGATTTTACTCTCGCCAATTTTAATTATTACTGCGATAGCTGTTAAAATAAGCTCAAAGGGACCTGTCCTGTTTACCCAGGACCGGATGGGCAGACATAAAAACGAGTTTAATATGCATAAATTCAGATCTATGGTAAATGATGCAGAAAAGCTGACAGGTCCAGTCTGGGCAGATGAAGATGATCCCAGGATAACCCGGGTTGGAAGAATTATTAGAAAGTATAGAATTGATGAACTACCTCAGTTTTGGGATGTTTTGATGGGCAGGATGAGTTTGGTTGGACCTAGACCTGAGAGAAAGTACTTCACAGACCAGCTTGAAGAACAGATTCAGTTTTATCCCCAGCGTTTTATCGCAAAGCCGGGTATAACCGGATGGGCACAGGTTTCTTATGATTATGGCGCTACTATTGAGGATGCCATTGAAAAACTCAATTATGACCTTTTTTATATTAAAAATATGACCTTACTATTTGATTTGATTATTATTTTACGGACTATCAAGATTGTAATTTTTGGTAGAGGTTCAAGATAGTTTAAAACAAATATTGAGTAAAAACAATTAGTTATTCCAAATAATCGAAACAATCGAAGAGGCGGAGCTATGTTTATTAATTGGTTGAATAAAAGTCTTCAATTTTTTAGTATCTTTTTGTTAACACTCTTTCTTCTGTCAAATATAAGCCTTGCAGAAGACAACACATTAATCAAAGAATATATAATCGGGGCAGGTGATGAATTAAATATTAATGTATGGAAAGAAGCTGATTTAAACCTCGAATCTGCCAGGGTCAGGATAGACGGGAAAGTAACCTTCCCTTTGTTGGGTGATCTCCAGGCAGCAGGTCTCACTCCAATGGCGCTAAAAGAAAAAATTGAAATAGCACTCAGTAAATTTGTTGAGTCGCCTACTGTAACTGTTACCCTACTTAATTCAGGCAGTCAAAGGTTCTATATCCTTGGAGAGGTAGAACAAACAGGTGAATATTCAATTATGAAAAATTTAACAGTGATGCAGGCATTTGCTTTGGCAGGCGGTTTTACAGAATGGGCATCTAAAAAAGAAATCCTTTTATTTAGAAATGAAAATAATAAAAAGACAACTATTAAAATAGATTATCGGGACATTGTTAAAGGCGATTTCAGTAAAAATATTCCTATTCAGGCAGATGATACAATTATAGTGCCTTAAAGGAGAGAATCCATGAACATGAGAATAAAATTTACAATAATTATTTCAATAAGCATTTTTTTGACTGTATGTATAGCTTCTGGTGCTCAAATACACTTTATCCCAAGTTTTTCTGTTATTGAAGAGTACACTGATAACTATTTTCAGACTGATAATAATACTGAAGGTGAATTTAGCACCGAATACATGCTGGGGCTTGATTTTGAATATATTGAAACAAAAGGAGAGGTAAGCCTGAATTACAACTTGTCATATATAGATTATCATGAATATGATGACAATGATTCCTGGCTGCATGACCTTGAACTAATAGGTCTTTTACACCTTACAAGACATACTGAACTGACTCTTACAGAATCTTTTTCAAGGAGCATGGATATCAGCCAGAGAATCGGAACCTGGGAAGAGCATGATAGCAACAATATTATAGTAGCACTGGTAAATCAGTTTGCACAAAGGAATTCAGCCGGTGTTGATTGTTCCTATTCCTTTGACAAGTATGAAGACCCGAATCTGGATGAATATAAAACCTTTCGTCCTTCTGCATTTCTTAACTATTGGTTTAATGTAAGATATGGTTTTGAACTGTCTGCCTTTTATGAACAAACTGACTTTGATATTTCCAACAATGAGCAGGATACCTGGTCAGGCAGCATCAGATTTATAAGACAAATGACAAATCATTTTCAGGTTTATGTGGAGTATGAACATACTGTGTCAGAGGATGATTTTGAAGAGCATAACGTATACAACCCGTCAGTCGGTTTTGACTGGACTATCTCTGAAACATCAAGCATATCCATGGGAGCTGGTGTTCTGATTAACAGGTATGATAATCAACAGGATTCTGAAGATTTTTTTGTAGATTTAAATGCATTTAAATTATTTAATTTCAGCAGACGTGGAACCTTTGCCATAAGTGCTTCAAGCGGTTATGGAGAAATCAGTGAAAATGCTGCAAGTCTCGGATTCAGAATCTATTACCAGGCAGGATTTGATTACAATTATGAGCTGACCAGGCAGATTAATTTAAATATATCAGGTTCATATTTGAGGGATGAGTTTGATGAGGAACTGATTGACAGAAATGACAACACCTTTGATTTAAATACCGGTGTCAGTTGGAGTCCTTTAAACTGGATGACTTTGGGTCTGTCCTATTCATACACGAACTTTAAAACCGATGCCTTTGCACGGGATGATTACGTAGAGAACCGGGGAATTTTTACTGTTACTCTAACCAGTCCCTATACTTCACGGCAGATTCGCCCTGAGAATACACGAGAGATTATAGAAGCCAGAATATTTCAATAATAATATGATTCTTTTGACATTTGATGTTGAAGATTGGTTTCAGGTTGAAAATTTTAAGACATATATTGACTTTTCAGCCTGGGATTCTTTAGAACTCAGAGTTGAAAGTAATACCATAAAAATACTTGATTTATTAGATTCGTTTCCATTCAGACCCAGGGCAACTTTCTTCGTCCTTGGCTGGATTGCAAAAAAGTTGCCAGATCTTATTTTGGAAATTCACAAAAGAGGGCATGAAGTAGCCTCCCATGGATTTAACCATCATTTATGCACCCATTTAAGCCAACAAAATTTAATAGATGATCTAAAATCAAGCAAGCATCTGTTTGAAAATATTATCAATTCAAAAATCAATGGTTACAGGGCTCCAAGCTTTGCAGTTAATGACACGGTAATTGAGATAATCCAACAGGCTGGCTACACCTACGACTCAAGCTTTAATTCTTTTTCAGGTCACGGCAGATATGGCACCATAGATTTGTCTTGTGCAACAAAAAAGAATGCTGCTTATAAAATCAATGACAATTTTTATGAACTTCCTGTCAGTAATATTAAAATTAAAAAAAAGGTTTTTCCCCTTGGTGGTGGTGGATACTTCAGGCTTTTCCCCTTTATTTTTTTCAAACAAGGGATGAAGTCTGTGCTTAAAAAAGACAAAGCATTTGTATTTTATGCACACCCCTGGGAGTTTGACCCTTCACAACCAAGAGTTGAACAGGCCTCATCAGGATTTAAGTTCAGACATTATATAAACCTTCATAAAACAGAAACTAAATTAAAATCATTGATCAATTCATTTAAGAATCATAGATTTGCTACTTGTTCAGAATATATCTCTTTTCAGCAACAGAGGGTGTTTAGTACATCGGCAAAAAGTGATGAAATCCAGGCGCTGTGACAAAAATTCACAGTGCCAATTAAATTTTCAATAACCAAAAGGTCAGAAACTAAAAACAGGTAAAAAAAGAGATTTTTTGATCAAAAAACAAAGAAAAAAGAAGAAGAAATCATCAGTCGGCAACAGGAAGGTCTTGAGCCGTAAACTGGGCATTAAAAAAGGCAGGGGTGATAAGGGAAAAAAGAAGGTCACTCTCTCTGAATTAGAGACAAGATGGACTTTGGAACATAATGAGGTTGTAGCTTTATGGCAATGGCCGGATCCTTAGATGAGCGATGCTTTGTAAACAGCATGGATATTTTGACAATGAACGCAAAAGCCCTGTACAAAAGCAGGGTAATTGCAGCAATCTGGGCAAGGATATCCGCTCTTTGTTTATTATATACAATAGGCTTGTCAATGATTCTTAAATCTTCTTTTATTACACTGTTCACTCTTTCAGAGGCAGAACGACATTGCTGGAGCATTTTAACCTAAAGGTCACACGTAAACCGTTTAGTTCCCCGAGGTATTTCATTAACAAGCCTTGGATTATCCTTTATATATGTGTTTTGAAAAACCTTTTTTATTATTAACATATGGACATGAACCAATATCATAATCTTTCTGGACATTTTTAATGCCGACAGCCTTTAAATCAAGACATTGTTTAAAGCAACAAAAAGTGTGCCTCTTCTGTTTACTATCAAAGCCATTTGGTCTTGTGGGGATACCGCAGGGAGCAAAAGGCCAGCCGTTCTGGTCGTATCCCCGCGTCCTTAGAGCTTTACTTGTGAGCTTTTCATTTCTTTTATTATAATCAATGATGGGAATAGAACCATTGTTTCTTAAACAGGTGTAGTTTTTAATGATATCATATTTGGCATCAGCAATATCAATTTTTGTAACACAGTTATGGTGGGCTTTGATCTGTTTTGTATTATCAATTATTTTTTTGCCTTCTTCACCATTACCAGAGATATTAGTTGCTGCCACGGGCAGTTCAAGCTTAAGGTCAAGTTCAACAGAGGTAGAAAGCACAAGGTTGTATCCATATATCTTTTGTTTCTTGTTGGCATTTTGTGGATCACGCCTGACACCGATCCTGGCATCTGTATCCTTGGGGATTTTAGGGCATGTGAAACACCCATTCCCTTCAGAAGGATTAATTTCAGTAAGGTTTGAACGTATGACATTTATACACATTTGCTGCTTATCAAGCTCTTCTTTTACACCAAAAACCATAGCAGTATGAATTTGGCTTTTAGAAGGATTGTCACTAAATCGAAGCTTCATAGAAAGGACTTCAACTTTAGGTTTCTTGCCTTTAAATTTTTCTTCAGGCACATAAGGGCACTCACATTTTACGTGTGACCTTCAGGTTATACTGAAGGCTTTTTCAAGATTAATTTTATTAAGATTATTCAACCGATACATAATTTGTTTTTTTACTTTGGGAACAATGTCACTTACATTAATACAGGAACATTTATCCGAAAACCAGGTGCAGCCTTTATACCTTGCTCTTGTTGGAAACAGAGTACCGTCATGGGCAATGATATTAAATGTTATCATTTGAAGCTTCTGGAAAATATCAACAAGAATATGGAAAATTTCATTGTACAAACCAGTGCCAAGTCTGGCCTTGAAATTAGAAAAAGTTCCCTTGGTCGGGATATCCCTGCAAATGCCGGCATATTTTCGATATGCCCTTCCTCGATCATGATCCCGCAGGACTTCAAGAAATTTATCCATGTTTTGATGCCTATCAAGATATCTGAATAATATAAGAAGAAAAAGCGTAGGAGGATCATAGGCGGGCGGACTTTTAATACTGTAACACGAAGCACACAGAGACCTGACAAAGGAAAAGTCAATTAGAGAAATGATCATTTTTGAAAATCCCCCCTGAACATCCCCATTGGGCAGAATTTTTACAAAACGTTTGTCAAAGGAATAATTGGAAAGCAGAGCAAGGCAAGGGAAAGGAATGTCATTGGCAATTGAGATTTTGGAATTAATCCCATTTAGTTTTTTGCTGACACTTTTGATATTGAATTTATCAAGAGGTGTCATCAGCTAGCAGCCTTTTAAAATTTTCATTAAGCGGATAAAGATAAACATCCTTAATTTTTCCATGCTTCAAATGCTTATGACCTTTTTTGGACGTACCTTTTGTCTGACCAACACGTATCCAGTTGGAAGCTTTATAGCACGTACCTTTAAAACGATCCTGCTCAACAAAAGTCTCAAGCATATACAAAGGATAATTATAAACCTTAAGCCAATCAGAAGAGATCCTTTTAATGTTCAATGCCAGGACTTTACTGGCAAGACATTTGACCGTAACCCAGGGCAATACAAGATATCTTGTATTATTAATTATAAAATGAAGATTTTTATTTTTAACACTCTTGGACCAGCCTACAAATTCTTCTCTGGATTGAACAGCCCATGCAGCAGAGCCCCAGCCAATGCAGGCAACAGGAATATTCCCTGCAAAAGCCATGTATTTAAGATGATTACCAACAATCTGAACATAACCAAGATAATGATACTGTTCTACAAGGCTGTCATAAAGCGGTTCAAGTTTAGTATGCCTGACCATTTTGACAGTTACAGGTTTAAGCTCAGTAACCTTACAAAATATTGGAGTGGTATCAACTTCAATTTTTTTAACAACTTTTTTTTTATTGGGAGGTATATATCTTGGAGAAGGATAATCGAGCAGGCCTTTTCTATACAGAGTCAAAAGCACTTCTCTGCATGCCATGTCTTTAAGCCGCCCACTGGGCTGGAGCCAGTTCCATTTTTGACACAGCACTCTTGAAATATGAGTTCTGCCTTTATCCCAATGTTCATGAACAACAACTTGAATAAACTTTAGATCCTTTGCAGTGATTGTCCTGTTTCTAATGGTTAAAGGTTCCATATAAAATTATATAGCAGAAAACAAAAAAAGACGCCAGGAAAAAATGAAAAAAAGTAAAAAAAGTTATTGTGTGAATGAATTTATAGCTGGCTCTGACAAAAATAATGGAATTTATGGGTTGAAATGAAAAACTGTGGGTTGAAAATGGTTGATTTCATGCTACTTTTGCAGTACTAAACACCCTCAGGTACATGCTATCAGGCAGCTAACTGGCAATATCTTGGTAAAACTAAGGGACGTGGGCGTTCAGATGCAAAACATGAATGCAAACAGACAAT
>JAGLHT010000083.1 GCA_023143455.1 Desulfobacterales bacterium | reverse complement strand
AAGTGTCAACCATATCAGTTTATTGAACCGCACCTTTTATTATATTTTTATTGTTATGATTTCAACAAAAAAAATATTATTGCCAAATAATATAATCAAGGTTATAAATAGAAATTCATTTTATATGAATTAAATAATAATTTCAAAGGTATGTAATATAAATGTTTGAATCGGTTATAGGTCTTGAAGTTCACGCTCAACTCAAAACAAAAACAAAAATATTCTGCGGGTGCTCCACAAAGTTTGGTGAGTCTCCCAATGCAAATACCTGCCCTGTCTGCACAGGAATGCCAGGAGTGTTGCCAGTATTAAATGAGCAAGCAGTCACACTTGCAATAAAAACTGCCCTTGCAACAGATTGTAAAGTTGCAGAACAAAGCCGGTTTGACAGAAAAAATTATTTTTACCCTGATCTTCCCAAGGGGTATCAAATCTCCCAATTTGCCTTTCCCATTGCTGAACATGGTTTTTTAGACATTGAAGAAAAGAGGATAGGTATTACACGAATCCACATGGAAGAAGATGCAGGAAAACTAACCCATGACCCTGCCAGAGGAAAAAGCCTGGTTGATCTAAATAGAGCAGGGACGCCTCTTGTTGAAATTGTAAGTGAGCCAGACATAAGATCTGCAAAAGAAGCTGTTCAATATTTAAAAAAACTTCATTTAATTTTAAAATATACTGATGTTTGTGATGCAAACATGGAAATGGGACAATTCAGATGTGATGCAAATATTTCCCTTCGTATTAAAGGAACCAAAGAGTTTGGAATCCGTGCAGAGATTAAAAATTTAAACTCTTTTAAGCATGTAGAAAAAGCAATTAATTATGAGATAGAGCGGCAAGCATACATACTTGAAGAAAAAGGAAAAGTGATTCAGGAAACACGGCTATGGGACCCTGCTAAAAACAAAACAAATAGTATGCGTGGAAAAGAGAATGCCCATGACTACAGATATTTCCCCGACCCTGATCTTGTTCCTTTAATTGTTGATGATAAATGGATTGAAAAAGTTAAAAAGACACTTCCAGAGCTTCCAGATGCAAAAAAAACAAGATTTGTAAGTGAGTTTAATATCCCGGAATATGATGCAAAGGTGCTGACATCTTCCAAAGAACTTGCAGATTTTTTCGAAGAGACCATAAAAGATCTTAAAGATAAAAAACAGGCAAGTAACTGGGTAATGACAACTATGCTTGGAATGCTGAATACCAAAGGATTAAGCATTGATTCTTCCCCTGTTTCAGCCCAATCCCTTGCCAAACTCTTAAAGCTTTTAGAAGATAACACAATCAATATAAAGGGTGCTAAAGCCATATTTGAAGAAATGGTTGAAACAACTAAGAGCCCTGAAACAATTGTTAAAGAAAAAAATCTTGAGCAAGTATCAAATGCGTCAGAGCTTGAAAGTATTGTTGCTGCAATAATAGATAAAAACCCAAAAGAAGTTGAAGCATATAAAAACGGAAAAACCAAACTTTTCAGTTTCTTTATGGGACAAGTTATGAGAGAAACAAAAGGAAAGGCTGATCCAAAAATTATAACTGAAATTATTAAAACCAAATTACAGGACATAAACTAAAAATGCCAAGAATTAAATTACAGATTACACAATTGACCAAAACAATTATTTTATCTTTTTTTATTGTTTTTTCCTTTGCTAATCTTAATGGACTTTGTGCCAATGGTTTAAAAAAGATTGCAATTCTTCCCTTTGAAATCCACTCTGAAAATGACATAACCCACATCAAGCACGGTATAAACCACATGCTTTCTTCAAGACTTGCCTGGGCAGATCACACCACAATTACTGATAAACGTACAATTATTGATGCCCTTAAAAAAAATAACAACCTTAAAGAGGAAAAATTCCTCTCTGCAATGGCAAAAACAACCAACTCTGACTATGTGCTCACAGGAAGCATTACAGAATTTGCAAATGCTTTCAGTATTGATGCCAATATCTATAATATCAAAGATCGTTCTTCAAAACCTTTTTTTAGCCAGGCAAGTAAAATGGATAGAATTATTCCTGAAATAAGCATCCTTGCTGCGAAAATCAATAAAACCGTATTTGACAGAACAACTGAAAAATATGAAGAATTTGCTGAAGAACAGACTTTTGCCAAACAAAAGCTGCAAGAGCAGCGCATGGATCCTGAAAAAATGTGGACGCCGCAGTATGGAACAGATGACACAAGCACAAAACCGGGCTGGAAAATATGGAAATATATTTGGTAAATAAATAAATGAATAATAATAATAATAATAATAATATAGACATCCGATGGAAACAACGATTTCAAAACTTTGAAAAAGCTTTTAGCCAGCTTAAAAACGCTGTAACTCAATTGGAAACTTTATCTGACCTTGAAAAAGAAGGTATGATTCAAAGGTTTGAATATACTTTTGAATTGGCATGGAAAACACTAAAAGATTATCTTGAAGAAAATAATGTTGATGCAAAATTCCCAAGAGAAGTAATTAAACAGTCATTTAAATATGAAATAATAAACGATGGTGATATCTGGCTTGAAATGCTGGAACAACGCAATCTTATGGCTCACACATATGAAGAAAAAATTTTTAAAAACACTGTTAATAAAATATCAAAGACATATTTCGCTGCAATTTCACAAGTTTATCAATATTTAAAAGACAAATAATGTTTGGACTAAAAAAGAATATTATAGATATTATTATTAATGAGTTATCAAAATTTAAAGAAATTAAAAAAGCCTTAATTTTCGGTTCCCGTGCAAAAGGAGACTATAAAAAAGGATCGGATATCGATATTACAATTATTGGTGAAGATATTAATTATGATATTGTAATAAAATTAAAGACTATACTTAACCAGGAATTGTCAATACCTTATTATGTGGACATTGTACACTACAATGAAATTTCCAACCCTGATTTAACAGAACACATTGACAGAGTTGGGAAAAACCTTTTTCCAAAAACTCAAACTAACTGAATGTTTTAATTTGCTGACATGATGATAATGGTAATATCCCAATAAATGAAAAAGCTTGTTTATTTTAAAGGTCCGGAAGGAATTTTGCTTGAGTTAGCTCAGTATGGTGATAGTGCTTAAACTATCCTTTTAAACATCTTTTCAATATCCATTTGTTTCCACTTTATCATTGTTGGTCGCCCATGGGGACAATGAAGGGGATTTTTACATTTTCCAAGATCTGTCAAAAGTTGTTCCATTTCCTGAAGATTCAATTTATGATTAGCTCTAATTGCATTGTGACAAGCCATTAAGATCAAAGCATCATCAAGCCATTGGTTCTTTAAATTGCTGGTTTTTTTATCAACAAGGCTGTCTATCATTTCAAGGATAAAGGGGGCTGTCTCTTTTTTATCAATAATCGCAGGAATAGATTTTATAACAAAGGTTGTTCCGCCAAAAGGTTCAATATCAAATCCATAGCCTGAAAGTTCTTCAATAATCTCTGTAAGTATATTCGCCTCAAAAAACCCGAGTTCAAGTGTTTCAGGCATTAAAAGAGTCTGGGATTGTACAATAGAAGTTTTGTTACTGGTTTTAAGCTTTTCATATACAATTCTTTCATGGGCTGCATGTTGATCAACAAGAATCATTCCATCATCTGTCTCGGCAATAATATATGTGGACATTACCTGCCCTTTAATTAAAAACTTACCCTTATAATTAACTTTAGCCTTAGCCGTGACAGCAGGTGGCTCAGACTTTTTAAAAGCCTTTGTTTTAATTTCTGCTACTGGTTCGATTATCAGGGGTTCAGGTGCTATTGGAAATGATTTCTTTGCAAGTGTGGCTTCTATATGATCAGTTGGTTGTTCTGCATATTCAAATAAAGATTCTTCAACTGCTTCAACAGGTTTTGTTTCCTTATACTTTTGCTTAGGAATCTCGTAAATAACTTGTTTTTTAGGTGTCTCAGGAATCAAAGCCTCTTTAAAAAAATTTTTCTGTACTTGATCCAAAGAGCCTTTAACTACATTTACTACAATAGTATAAACTATTTTTGCATCAAGAAAACGTACTTCATTTTTTGCAGGGTGAACATTGATATCAACTTGATCAAAGGGAAGAGAGATATAAATTACAGCAAGGGGGAATTGTGATTTCATGAGGTTCCCTCTATATCCATTAAGTATGGCTGAAACAATCCCTCTGTCGTTTACAAGACGGTTGTTCACAAAAACTTTTATCATTCTTGAACTGCTTCTTGTTACCTTTGGAGATGAAATAAATCCGGATACATGGATATTGTTTTCATGGCAGTCAATCTCTAAAAGGTTTGCAGACAAACCTTTTCCAAAAACTTTTATTACTCTTTCATTTAGAGAATCTGAGGATGAAAAGTTTTTTATAAGCTGTCCACCTCGAAAAAGTCTGAACCCGACATATTTATTTCCAAGAGCAATTGAAGAAAAAGTGTCTGCAATATGACTCATTTCAGTATTAGTGCTTTTTAAAAACTTTTTCCTTGCCGGCGTATTAAAAAAAAGATTTTTCACTTGCACCATAGTGCCGATGGGAGCACCTGTTTCAGTTACGTTCATCAATTTCCCACCGGAAATTATAATATTAGTTCCACTGTCTTCGTCTTTTGATCTTGTAATAAGAGTAAATTTTGAAACCGCGGCAATGGATGGAATTGCCTCTCCTCTAAAACCCATTGTAGAAATGGAAAAAAGGTCTTCGTCTTTTAGAATCTTACTTGTGGCAAATCTTTCAATGGACAATAAGGCATTATCTTTTGCCATGCCTGTTCCATTGTCAGAGACTCTGATAAGGGTACTTCCTCCATTCTCAATTTCCAGAGTAATAAGTGAAGAATGAGCATCAAGAGAATTTTCAATAAGCTCTTTTACAACAGCGGCTGGCCTTGCGACCACTTCACCGGCTGCAATCTTATTGGAAATTGCTTCAGAAAGAATTCTTATATCAGGCATTTTATCACCATGAGCTTTTTTATAACCCTAGGAATCAGGGTCTTTTACAAACCTCAAAACAAACGCAGACTCTTCAGGGTTTAAATCAAATCGAAAATTTGCCTCCTCAGCGATCAAAGCAACATTTTTTTCAGGATTATCCTTTCTTTGTTCAGAAATCCAGGCGATTGCTTTTTTTAAACCTTCGCTACCTGATTTAATAGTAGCCATATTTGATAACCTCCTGATAATAAATTTATAATTCGCAAAATTTACCTGCTGGTCCTGATGAATCTGCGGCTTCTGCTAATATTGATTTTTCAAAACCAAAACCTGACTTTAACAGGCTTTTTTCATCAAATCGCTGCGCCATTATCTGTAACCCGATGGGTAATCCTTTTGAAGAAAAACCTGCCGGGACTGAAAGCCCCGGGACACTTGCCATGTTTGCAGAAAGAGTAAAAATATCAGATAAATACATAGTAAGAGGGTCGTCTCTATTTTCTCCAATTTTAAATGCAGGTGTGGGCGCAACCGGTGATATAATAATATCACATTCATTAAAAACTTGAGTAAAATCATTCATTATTAATGACCTGACTTTTGATGCTCTGCCGTAATATTCATCATAATAACCTGCTGAAAGTGCATAGGTTCCTATTATTATCCGCCTCTTTACTTCTTCACCAAAACCTTCATGCTTTGTGTTTTTATACATATCAATAAGCTCATCAGACTCTTTGCTTCTGTGACCATATCTTACTCCGTCAAACCGTGCAAGGTTTGAACTTGCTTCACATGGGGCTATGATATAATAGGCTGCAACAACATATTCGGTATGGGGAAGAGATATTTCAACAATTTTTACACCCAGATCTTCAAGACGTTTTTTAGATTCCAAAAAGACTCTTTGTACATCAGGATCAATGCCCTCAACAGACAAATATTCTTTAGGAACACCTGCGGTCATCCCTTTAAGTCCTGTTTTCTCAAATTCATCAAAAACAGACATATAATCAGGTACATCAACATCAATTGAAGTTGAATCTTTTAAGTCTTTACCACTGATGCAATTTAGTATAATGGCAGCATCTTTTACATCTTTTGTTATTGGTCCTATCTGATCCAAAGATGAAGCATAAGAGACCAGACCAAATCTTGAAACTCTGCCATAGGTTGGCTTTAAGCCCACAACTGAACAATGGGATGCTGGCTGACGAATTGAGCCACCTGTGTCTGTTCCCAGTGCTCCCACACAAAAGCCCGCTGCAACAGCAGCAGCCGATCCTCCGCTGGAACCACCCGGCACATGTTCTTTATTCCAGGGGTTTTTTGTTAAATGGAAAGGTGAATTTTCATTGGATGAGCCCATTGCAAATTCATCAAGGTTGGTTTTCCCAATAATAACTGCTCCCTGATTTTTTAATAAAGAAATGACAGTTGCATCATATTCAGGCACAAAATTTTCAAGTATTTTAGAGCCACAGGTTGTCTTTACACCTTTTGTACAGAGCAGATCTTTTACAGCTATTGGCACTCCTGTAAGATAAGATGCATTACCCTTTGAAATCATTTTATCAGCCTTTTTGGCCTGTTTTAAAGCATACTCTCTATCAATAGTAATATATGCACCAATCTCATTGTCATACTTTTCAATTCTATCAAGATATTGTTTAGTTATTTCTTCAGATGTAATCTCAGAGTCTTTCAATAATTTGCTTAACTCATGGATGGTAAGTTCCTGTAGATTCATTCTTTTAAATCCTTTGCCAAATATTATTTATCTGGTCTTATTTATCTTTACTTAATTTGGCTTAATTGTGTTAGGTACCTGGAAAAAATCACCCCTTCTATCAGGCGCATTCGCTAAAGTCACAGCAGGTCCACCTGATTTTACAGGTACATCTGGTCTTAAAATATTTGTATTAAAACATGCATCAGACACAAGCTTGGCTCCTGAGATATCAACATCTTTTAACTTATCAATGTATTTAAGGATATCACTTATCTGCTCTGCATATTTTCCAACAAGGGATTCATCAACTTTGAGTCGTGCCAGATGGGCAATATCTTCAACGTCTTTTTTTGAAATTTTCATTTATATTCCTTATTATTATCTAATCCTGTCTGATTATAATCCCATTAATATTATCTTTTTTAAGCTTTCTTAAATATTGACGTGCAACCTCTGTATCAGAAAAATGCCCTATTCTCACGCGATGCCAGATTTGATCTTGTACTTTTCCTAAAGTTTTATATCCTGAGTAACCTTTTACTTTAAGTAAAGAAATCTTTTCAATGGCTCCGCTAACATCTTTGAAGGCCGCAATCTGTATTGTATATTTACCCTCTTTCTTCTCATTTAATATCTCCTTTGACACTGATACAGGTTTAGCAGATTCAGCAGATTCAATTGACTTAGGAGTTGGTTTACTTTTATTTAACGCAGAATATTTGGCCTTTGTCATACTTTTCTGACTTACTTTTAAAGCAATCTTTGTTTTGGTATTTGCTTTGCTCTCTTTATCTTCATCTTTTGCATTGGGTTTATTTTCTACTTTGGCAGGCTCACTAAGAATAGGAGTAACAGAGGTCTGGTTTTTAGACAAATTGTCTGCTACAGGCATTGGCTTTTGAAGGGCTTCGTAAAACTGAATATCAGTTTCCTCAGAACTCTTATGTTCGGTTTCATATTTGCTTGAAATATTTGCAAGTCTTTTTTGAAACTTTCGTGTATCGAATTTTACAGGTGCACTATCTCTGCCAACAAAAACACCAAGAACAAACATCCATATTACTACAAAAAAAAGGACTGAATATATTATTCCTTTTTTAAAGAATGGCATTGTTACATCCTTTCAGGGGCAGATACCCCAAGCAGACCAAGGCCATTTCTGATAACTTTTTTTACTGCTGTAATAAGGATAAGTCTTCCAAGGCTGATTTCTTTATTCTCTGTGATAACTTTATGCTTGTTATAATAAGAATGAAAAGCTTGAGCAAGGGTCATTAAATAAGTAAATATAATATGCGGATGAAGGGTTTGGGCACTTTTTTCAACATTTTCACCAAACAGAGAAAGTATTTTTATGAGCTTAATCTCTTCGTTTTTTCTTAAACTGTTTACAAATTCATTCAAATCCTCATGCCATTCAATATTCTGGTTGTTTATTAAATTTTGATCTTCAGCTTTTTGAAGTATACTTGAAATTCTGGCATGTACGTATTGCACATAAAATACAGGATTGTTATTACTCTTCTCTTTTGCAAGTTCCAAATCAAAATCAAGCTTAGAATCATAGCTTCTGCTTAAAAACATGAACCTTGCTGCATCTTTTCCAACTTCTGCTACAATATCCTTAAGAGTTACAAATTCACCTGCTCTTGTTGACATTGCACAAGGCTTACCACCCCTCAAAAGATTTACAAGTTGCACAAGAATAACATCAAATTGTTCGCTACTATCCCTGCCATAAGCATCTATACAGGCATTTATTCTTTGAATATATCCATGATGATCAGCACCCCATACGTCAATCACTCTGTCAAAACCTCGGTCAAACTTTTCTATGTGGTATGCAATATCTGATGCAAAATATGTTGTTACGCCATTGCTTCTTACAACAACCCTGTCTTTTTCATCACCATATTTTTCTGTATTAAACCACAACGCACCATCTTTTTCATAAATAATATCTTTTGATTTAAAGCCATCAATTGTCTTTTGAACTGATGATGAATCATAAAGACTTTGTTCACTAAACCATTGATCAAATTCTACTCCAAAACTCTTTAAATCATCTTTGATCCCGTTTAAAATATGGTCAGCTGAATACTTTGCACATTCTGAAATTGCTTCTGTTTCTTCTTTTTCAAGAAGACTATTCCCTTTTTCCAGCAAAATTTCTTTAGCAAAATCTTTGATATATTCACCCTGATAACAATCGCCTGGAAAATCGATTTCTTTGCCTTCCTGCTCAAGGAGTCTCAACCACACAGATTTTCCAAGAGTGCTAATCTGCCTGCCTGAGTCATTAATATAATACTCTTTTTGAACATCAAACCCTGCAAATGCAAGTATGTTCGCTGTTGCGTCACCCACGGCAGCGCCTCTTCCATGCCCGACATGCAGAGGACCTGTTGGGTTTGCACTTACAAATTCGACCTGAACTTTTTTATTATTACCTAAATTTGATGACCCATATTTATTATCTTGAATAAAAATTGTCTCGATAATTGAATGCCATGCTTCATCACAAAGAAAAAAATTAATAAACCCGGGTCCTGCAATTTCAACTTTTTTTATTATGCTCGAATTTGTTGTATTGGATGTTTGAATGAAAGGTATAACAGCCTCAGCAATTTTACGGGGTGCCCTTTTTTGTACTGATGCTGAAATCATAGCAAAATTGGTTGAAACATCACCCTGAGTTTCATGCTTTGGCTCTTCAAATTCTATGCTGGGAAACTTTTCTGAAATTAAAAGCCCTTGCTTAAAAGCTTTTGCAGCAGCAGCCAAAACAATTTTCTTTATCTCCTCTTTCATTGATAAACTTAATCCTCGAGCTCTGAAATATCTTCCGGCTTAAACTTGGGCGTATCATCTTCAGTGTCTATTTCTTTAATTGCATTATCAGAAGTATCATCATCGCCTGATAAAAGATCATCAACTTCAACCTCTTCTTCCTCTTCTTCTGGCACTTCGGCAACCAAGCTTTCAACATCTTCATAATTTACAACAATTTTTTCTTCAGAATTGTTGGAAAAAAACTCTGCAGTTGCTTCATAAAGTTTGGCAGCAACAAGGGAATCAGGAAAAAAATTCTTTTTGCGCAACTTTAGAATAAATTGTGCGGCTCCTATTTTTGATGCCTCCTGCATTTCTTTTAAAGGATAAGTCCCTTCATACATGACCACAAAATTATTATCAATTTCGCCTGCCTCAAAAACACTAAGGACATCTTCCTTTTTATTCTTCTCAAATGTAAATCTGTATCTCATTGTTTTCTCTCCCTAACAGCAAATATAAATAAATTACTAAATTATAGTTCAACTATCACTTCTGTCAATCTATTTGCAAAAAAAACCAAGCATAACCCAAAAAAAAGGGATTGTCAGCAACATGCCGCAATCCCTGAAAATTATATTAATGGCGGAGAAAGAGAGATTCGAAC
>JAGLHT010000082.1 GCA_023143455.1 Desulfobacterales bacterium | reverse complement strand
GCTTGACCGAATATTTACGGATTTTTCTACTTTTTATTTGTAATATCACAATTTTAAATGATAAATATATAGTCAAAATAATTATTTGGGGGTATTTGGCATGCAAAGTTATCTGGAGTTAAGTGCTAAATATAAACAAATATATACAAGGCAATGCACTGAATTGGATCCGTGATTTTAATTTCCTGCAAACTAAGAAAGAGTTGATTTTAAAAAGCATTTTGAGTATGTTTTAAAAAATATATTGGGAAATTAAAATGAGAATTTTTCTATAACTCGTTATGTTTAAACAATGGGAAGGGTATTAGCTATACAAAAGGAAGCGTATTGAATGGGAAATAATTCAGCTCAAATGGTAACTGGAAAAGCTTTTGAATATGCCATATTAAAAGAATTTCAGGAAAAATTAGATGAAAAAACAAATGTAGTGGTAATAAATAATGAACCATTAAAAACAGCAAAAAGTTGTTTTAATGAGTTTGACCATCAGGAACAAGGTCGATATTTACTGATAGCCAGTTTTGCAGTCAATTTTCTTATGGATATTGAGCCAAGACTTTCAAACGACATTGATAAAGATGATATACTACAATTAGAAATTTTAATTGATTATCAAGGTCAATTAGGAGATGTAAGAGACATTTTAGCCATTCGGTTAGTCCAAAAATGGGAAATAGGTGTGTCTGCTAAAAATAACCACCGTGCTGTAAAACACTCAAGGTTGTCAAATACTATTGATTTTGGAGCAAAATGGATGGGTGTAAAATGTTCAAGCACCTATTTTGATGAAATTGGACTTATATTTTCACCGTTAAAAGATATTCAAATTAAAAGCAATCGTACTGCGAAATGGAGCTCACTGGAAGATCATCACACGACTGTATATGTCCCAGTATTAAATGCTTTTAAAAAAGAACTGAATAGAATCTATGACACAAATCCAAGCTATATAGCCAGTCAATTAATTGAATATCTTGTTGGAAATAAAGATTTTTATAAAGTAATAAAAGGTAATAATTCTGTAGAAATTCAAGCATATAATTTGCATGGGACATTAAATCTTCCTTTTCAAGATATTTTACCAAAATTTAATACTCCCAGAATTAACCTTCCAGATAAAATTATCGATATTTCATACAAAAAAAATACAAAAACAACCTTAATTGTTGAATTTAATAATGATTGGAAATTGTCTTTTAGAATACACAACGCAAGCTCAAGAATAGAGCCATCACTAAAATTTGATATCAACTTACTAAGTGCTCCAAATAGTTTGTTTGTTAACAAGTTATCAGTTCCACAAGGAGTGTAAGATGCATATTATATCATTATTTTCAGGGGCAGGTGGATTAGACAGAGGATTTGAAGCAGCAGGATTAAAAACATTATGGGCAAATGACTATGATAAAGATATTTGGGAAACTTTTGAGAAAAATTTTCCAAATACAAAATTTGATAAACGGTCAATTAGAGATGTTCATTCTGATGAAATTCCAGAGTGTGATGGAATTATTGGCGGTCCGCCATGTCAAAGCTGGAGTGAAGCTGGAGCACTAAGAGGAATTAAAGATAAAAGAGGTCAACTGTTTTTTGAATTTATAAGAATATTGAGAGATAAAAAACCTAAATTCTTTTTAGCTGAAAATGTTTCAGGTATGCTAGCATCACGCCATGCTGAGGCATTGGAAAACATACAAAAATTGTTTGTTGATAGTGACTATAATTTATCGTTTTCATTATTAAATGCATCAAGTTATGGTGTAGCTCAAGATAGAAAAAGAGTGTTTTTTATTGGTATTAGAAAAGATTTAGATTTCAAATTTGAATTTCCAATACCACTACACTCAAAGAGATTTTTAAAAGATATTATAGATGATATTAAAACTTCTGCTCTTCCCGCTAAAGATAAAAACTATACCAATGGTAGTCAATGTTCTTTACCAAATCATGAATATATGATTGGTGGATTTTCATCGATTTACATGTCAAGAAACCGTGTAAGATGTTGGGAAGAACCATCTTATACTATTCAAGCAGGTGGTCGGCATGCACCAATACATCCTCAAGCTCCAAAGATGAAATTTATTGAAAAAAATAAAAGAATATTTGTTCCCGGCAAAGAAAATTTATACAGAAGGTTAAGCATTAGGGAATGTGCAAGAATACAAACATTCCCAGATGACCATATTTTTTATTACAAAAATTTAATGGCAGGTTATAAAATGGTCGGGAATGCGGTTCCATGTAATCTGGCATACTGTTTAGCAAAAGCAATTAAAAAACAGATTAATGCTAATATAGTAGCACAGAACAAAACACTGGAGCTGACCGCGGTTACTGAGCGGCTCCCAAAAGTATCGGCTTTAACATAAATTGTAATCATGCATGGTTGTCGGCGTTAATCCCCTGGTAGCTCAGTTCAACGTTGTAATGCATTGAGGTTCAATCAGAATGGATGGGAAATTATAGAAAATTCTTAAGGCAATCGCTTGTAAACGTCTTTTTGATGCCCCACTTTTACAATCAAGATAACAACTCTGTCATCATGAATTTCGTATATTATCCGATAGTCGCCAGATCGAATCCTATGAAAGGGGTTATTACCTTTCATCTTTGTCACGTTTGGACTTGGCAAATTGTCACCAAGCTCTTCTGTTTTCTTTTTAATTCGAACCAAATCTTTTTTGGGAAACCTCTTCAAGTTTTTCAGTACAGCAGGTCGAAATTCAATAGAGTAGTTCATATATTAAAGTCCCAGTTGTTTCCAAACTTCTTCTGCAGGGATGTTTTCACCAGGATCTTGAAGAGCTTTTTTTGCATCTTCAATGTCTATATAATCTTCAATCTGTTGGAGCAGTTCAAGTTCATCAATAGATATCAAGGCAGCAACTTCTTGACCTCGTCGGGTCAAAACGATGGATTCTTTGCCGTAAGCTACTTTATTAACAATATCTGCAAAATTTTTTCTGGCTTCTGCGGTAGAGATTTTAGTGACCATTTTTTTGGGTTAGTCTCAACAAAATGGTAAGCCGCAATGCAAACTTAAAGTTTTTTCCCATAGACCTTTAAGCTATTTTGGAGATAGGCTTAATGTAGAACAAAGATTTTTGGTTACAATGGATGAACAGAAGTATTATCAGGACAAAAAAAACAATGTTCATGTGATTCCCGCATCAAAATTTCTAATGGCACTCATATAAACATCAAACTATATAAAATACATTGACAACCACCACTTTGTGGCATACTTTTATATCAATAATTTATAATAATTAATGCTTCTTAAACTTAAAAAGGCAATAATGGAAAGTAACAGGCTCAAAGATATCCGGGCAAGATTGAATAAAACACAAAAAGAGCTGGCTCAACTCCTTGGAATTTCTGTAAAAGCAATTCATAGTTATGAACAAGGCTGGCGTAAAATACCCCATCACGTTGAACGGCAATTGCTTTTTTTGCTTTCCAGGGTTTTAATGAACAAAGATGAACGTTTGGAAAAGTGCTGGGATGTACTTAAATGCCCGGACCATAGGCGTGAAAAATGCCCTGCCAGTGAGTTTAACGCCGGGGATTTATGCTGGTTTATTAATGGAACTATGTGCAGTGGTGAACTTTATGACTCATGGGAGGAGAAAATGGATGAGTGTAAAAGATGTAAGGTCTTTAAACAACTTTTCAAAAATTTGAATAAAAAGGAATTAAATAATAATGGATGATCTTTTTAAAAAAACCGTATGTCAAGCTGAAGTGGATAGTGTACTTGGGCATCGTGAAGAATTACCCAAAGCAATTAAAACCATCATAAAATCCATGGAAGATGAAAGATGTTTTGCTCATATTGGAGATGACCCAATTCATTTTTCCACATCTGTAAAAGAAATGATTGATAAATTCAGGCTGATTCTCTTTCCCGGGTATTTTGCGACGGAAAAAATTGACAAAGCTAATCTTATTTATAACATAGGTCAAAATGTATCACAGCTTTATGATATATTGTCTGAGCAGATCATTCATGTTTTGAGACATGATTGTCTCAGGTATGGTAAAAAATGTTTTGAGTGTGATAGCAGTGGTAATGAAATTGCCTTGAAAACAATTCAGGAAATCCCAAACCTTCGACTCGCCCTTGCTTCAGATGTAAGAGGGGTTTTTGATGGAGACCCTGCTGCAAAAAGTTATGATGAAATCATTTTTTCATATCCAGGATTATACGCTATAGCAGTTTACAGAGTTGCCCATATTCTTCACAATCTAAAGGTTCCTCTGTTACCAAGAATCATGTCAGAATATGCCCACAGCCGTACCGGAATTGATATCCATCCAGGTGCACAAATTGGAGAAAGCTTTGTCATTGATCATGGAACTGGTATTGTTGTGGGCGAAACAAGCCTTATAGGCAAAAATGTCAGAGTCTATCAGAACGTTACTATTGGTGCGCTGTCATTACCCCCGGACGCAGGAGAAACACTTCGGGGATCGAAAAGGCATCCAACTATTGAAGATAATGTTATCATATATTCCGGGGCTACAATTCTTGGTGGAGAAACTGTTATTGGTGCTCGGTCTGTTGTGGGTGGTAATGTCTGGTTGACTAGTTCCATCCCCCAGGATACCAAAGTGTTTATAGAATCGCCCAGTCTTATTTATAAATATCCGGAGAATAAGCCAGACAATTAGGAGGTACTGAATCATGAACATTAAATCTGATATCACAAAAACCTGTGGTAACACTCCCTTAATCCATATTAAGACAGCAAGCAGGGAAACTGGAGCTGAAATATATGGCAAGTCTGAGTTTTTTAACCCTACGTCAAGTGTGAAAGATCGCATTGGTATTGCCATGATAGAAGATGCCCTTAAAACAGGGAAAATCAATTCAGAATCCACTATAGTTGAGCCTACAAGCGGGAATACCGGTATTGCTCTTGCTTTTGTTGCAAGGGTAAAGAAACTCAAATTGATTTTAACCATGCCAGAAACAATGAGCATTGAAAGACGGAAATTATTAAAACACCTTGGTGCAACACTTGTCCTTACTGAAGGTGCAAAGGGAATGAAAGGCGCCATTGAAGAGGCAAAAAACATTGTGGCTAAAACTGAAAATTCCTTTATGCCTGATCAGTTTTCCAATCCTGCTAATCCTGAAATACATCGGCAGACAACTGCATTAGAAATCTTAAAAGATACAGATGGGAAAATTGATTTTTTTGTTGCAGGAGTTGGTACAGGCGGGACTATCACAGGAGTGTCAGAAGTGTTGAAAAAACAAAATCCTGATATGCGAGCCATTGCTGTTGAACCTGCTGAATCGCCTGTAATATCAGGCGGAGCCCCAGGACCTCATAAGATTCAAGGCATTGGTGCAGGTTTTATCCCAAAGAATCTAAATACTGATATTATTGATGAAGTTATTTTAGTTAAGAGTGAAGAAGCACTGGAAGGGGCAGATGAACTTGCAAAAGACGAAGGTATCCTTTGCGGCATCTCGTCAGGTGCTGCTTTTTTTGCTGCAAAACTTGTTGCAGCAAGACCTGAGAACAAAGGCAAAACCATTGTTTTTGTTATTTGTGATACCGGGGAAAGATATCTTAGTACGGATTTATTTAAAGAATCATAAACCTAGGCAAAACAAACGTGATAAACTATACAAAAGTACTAATAACAGGTGCTTCAGGTTTTATAGGTAAAAGACTGGCACGATGCTTTTTGTTAAATGGATATCATGTAGTCGGCATTGGCACATCCCCAAGCCATCCGTTTTCAAGAGAGTTTAAAGAATTTGAATGGGTTAGTTCTGATACCACGATTGAAGGTGCCTGGCAAAACCATATTCCAGGTTCAGATATTATTATTAACCTGGCTGGTCGAAATATTTTTCGTTACTGGACAAAGAAATACAAAAAAGCCATTTATGACTCTCGGATATTAACAACAAGGCATATTGTCAATGCCATTGAGAAAGGGAAAACCCAAAAGCTTTTGACAACTTCTGCTGTGGGCATCTATGGAGATTGCCAAGAGGCATTGCTAACAGAAGAAAGAGCCCTGGGAAATGATTTTCTGGCAAAGGTGTGTAGAGACTGGGAAAAAGAAGGAATAAAAGCCCGAGAAAAAAAAGTAAAAGTTGCCGTAATGCGATTCGGCGTTGTGCTCGGGCATGGAGGAGCATTATCTTTGATGACCCCGGCATTTAAGCTGTTTGTTGGTGGTCCTTTGGGTAATGGTCAACATTGGTTTCCATGGATCCATATCGCAGACCTTGAAAAAGCAGTTGAGTTCATTGTTGAAAATCAGCCCCTTGAGGGCATATTTAATTTTACAGGACCCGGGCTTGTCAGGCAAAAAGAGTTTGCCAGGGCATTGGGTCGTACACTTAACAGACCTGCGTTTATGCCTGCTCCATCATTTATGATCAAAGCAATAATGGGTGAGCTTGGCAGCTCACTTTTGCATAGCCAAAGAGCAGTCCCTAAAAACCTTATAGATTCAGGGTATCCTTTTTTATTTTTGGATGTGGATTCAGCACTTAAGGAATGTGCTAATTAAGATATAAACACAATTGTTTATATTCGTTAAAAATGTTGTATAAAACAGCTTTAGATTATGATAAATGTGGTATATAATTTGCACTTTATTTTATTAGTTTAAGAATTTTTAATATATTAACAAATTAACAGGAGGAAATTAAACATGGAATTTGGATCAGTTGATGACGTGATTGATTTTGCCATTAGCAAAGAAAAAGAAGCAGTAGAATTTTATTTGACTTTAGCTAAAGAAGCAACCAGAAGTTCGCTTAAAGAAACCTTTGAAAGATTTTCCAAAGAAGAGGAAAAACATGTTGATCTGCTTTCTGATATCGCTGGCAACAAAGAAAAAATCGATTCTTATGAGTTTAAAGAAATCACAGATTTAAAAATTAGTGATTACATGCTGGATACAGAGTATAAAGAAGGCATGCCCATGCCTGACATTCTTAAGCTTGCCATGAAAAGAGAGGAAAAATCAGTCATGCTTTACACAGCTCTTGGTAATCATGCAGATAATGAAGATGCAAAAAAAGTTTTTATGATTCTTGTTCAGGAAGAATCTAAGCATAAGCTTGCTTTAGAATCAATGTATGATGATTATCTTGCAGATCAAGATAGCTAATAAAGGCAACTAATTATCATCGATGTTAGTAAATAAAAAAGGGTTGATCAAAAGTTTATCAACCCTTACTTAATCTTTATACAGGGTGATAAAATGAATTTTGAACAAATTTTTACAAATAGACGAGCTATAAATTTTTTCAACCCTGACAAGCCTATTGACCCTGCCTTAGTAAAAAAGATGGTTGAAATGGCGGCAAAGACACCTTCTTCATTCAATCTCCAGCCCTGGAGCCTCATTGTTTTGACAGAGATAGACGATAAACTGCGTTTGCAAAAATGCGCCATGAATCAGGCTAAAGTTAGTGAAGCTCCTGTAACCATGATTGTTCTTGCAGATGACGATGGGTTTCAAGAAGGGAATAAAACAGTTGAAAGAGTGTTCCAGGAAAACATCAAAGCAGGAGCCATGACTGAAAAACAGAGAGACTGGTTTGTCAAAGTCAGAAGCAGGCTTTATGGCAAAGATGAGCAAGTCACCCGGGGGTTTTCTGCTAAAAACACTGGTTTTTTTGCAATGGCATTGATGCTTGCTGCCAAAAGCCTTGGTATTGACAGCCACCCCATGGATGGATTTGACCAAGACAAAGTTATAGAAGAATTTAAGATCCCAGCAAACTACTATATCCCACTATTGATCTCCTTTGGGTATTTTGATGAAACAAAGACTCTTGTTGAACCAAAATGGCGAAAAGGATATGATGATATTCTTGTCCGTTTCGATGAATAACAGACTCAAAGGGAGTAAAATGGATTTAAAATGTCTTTTCAAACCATCAACGATGGCTGTTATTGGAGTGTCTACATCCCAGGATAGCCACCCGGCTAACGTGATCTACAATAAAAATCATTTGCGTTATCCTGTAAAAACATTCCCAGTCAATCCCAAAGGCGGTTTTATCAATCGAGCAGCTCTTTATCAGAGTGTTGAAGATATTAAAGAGAAAGTTGATATGGCTGTTATCGCAGTCCGGAGCGAATTTGTTTCAAAAGTATTGGAGCAATGTATTAAAAAAGGGGTTGGAGGTGCTGTGATCATATCAGGCGGATTTGCAGAGACAGGGAACCTAAAACTGCAGAACCGTATTGCAGATATTGCAAAAGAAGCTTCTTTCCCTTTTATCGGTCCTAATTGTCTTGGTATTTATGCACCTGATTATGTGGATACATTTTTTTTACCCGGGGAAAGAATCATAAGTCCGGATAAAGGGAATGTTGGCTTTGTAAGCCAAAGCGGTGGTGTCCTTGTTGATCAGATGGTCAAATTTGCAGGGCAGGGTATTGGTATTTCTCTTGCAGTAAGTATAGGAAATAAAGTATGTCTCCGCGAGACAGAGATGATTGAGTGGTTTGATCAGGATGTTGAGACAAAAGTGATTGCTTTTTATATTGAGGGGTTTGAAAAAGGAGAAGGACGAAAGTTTATTGAAAAAGCAGAACAATGTTCCAAGCCTATTGTTATTTTAAAAGCTGGGAAGAGCAAAAAAGGTATTGAGGCGGCATCCAGTCATACTGCATCTCTTGCAGGAGATTACAAGGTATTTCCCGAGATAATGAAACAATATCATGTGGTAGAAGCTGATAATGAATATGAACTTACCTCCTTTTGTGAGTCATTAAGTTGTTATTCTGACGGGATTAACGGGAATATTGGTATTATTTCTCTTAGTGGTGGGCACGGTGTTATTGCTGCTGA
Source organism: Desulfobacterales bacterium (assembly GCA_023143455.1). Taxonomy (GTDB): domain Bacteria; phylum Desulfobacterota; class Desulfobacteria; order Desulfobacterales; family Desulfobacteraceae; genus JAIOSM01. The sequence continues at coordinate 1,294 of JAGLHT010000082.1, read as the reverse complement.
CGCTTGTGAGTTGCACAGCCTACCAATCCCTGTTATAGAGCAGGAAACAATTGATACTATTAAGGTAAAATTGACTCCTGGCATTCGAGATATTGCGTCTCTTGTCAACCCTATAGATCTTACTGGAAGCTCAGTAGATAATGATATTCTGACTTCGGCAATGTATTTGTTAAGAGATAAGAATATTGAATGTGTTCTGGCATTGTTAATCCCCTATTCACCGGGTGTTTCAGCTGACATAGGGGCAAAGCTTAGTCAGGTTGCAAGAAATGAAGGCAAACCAATGATCGCATATGTGCCCAATGAAGATAAATATAAGATTATAATTGAAGGGTTTGAACTCAATAACGTTCCTGTGGCATCTTCAGTGGAAGGGGCTGTTCTGATGGTCAAGGCATTAAAAAGGTACAGACCATGTTAAAAGAAAAATCAAGTCAAAAGTTAAATAAAGACAGTAAAAAAATTCTTGCGAACAGCAAATCCTTAGGATGGGTTTTGGAACCAGATGCCAAAGCATTGATGAGATTACAGGGGTTTGATATCCCTGATTTTGTTTTAACTGATTCCCTAAAAGAGATTGAATCGTTCTTAAGCAAAACCGGTTATCCGGTCGTGGCAAAAGCTGTTTCAGAAAAAATCCTTCATAAAACAGAACATCAGGCTGTTGTGACAGGAATCTCTTCAAAGGAACAATTATATAAAGAGATAACAAGATTAACAAAACTTGAAGGTTGTAAAAACATACTTATTGAACCGATGATTCAAGGGATTGAGGTTATTATCGGGGCAAAAAATGATTTTCAGTTCGGGCCTGTTATTGTTTTTGGCATCGGCGGTACATCCGTTGAAATTTATAATGACACGGCAGTCAGGATGGCCCCGCTTAAGCCGGACGATGTTCTTTCTATGGTGGAATCACTGAAAGCAAAAAAGATCATATCAGGATACCGGGGGATGGCCGGTGTAAATATGGAAATTTTAACCCATTTGATTGTTAATTTCTCCTTGTTTGTCATGGAACTTGAAAATGATATCGAATCCGTGGATTTAAATCCCGTTATTTGTACCAGAGACCGGTGTGTCATAGTGGATGCAAGGATAATGTTGAGCAGCTGAAAATAATATCCTGGAATATAAATGGATTGCGGGCAGTGATGAAAAAAGATTTTACAAAAATTATTCGCACCCTTGATCCCGATATCCTTCTGCTTCAGGAAATAAAACTCCAGGAAGAACAGCGGACTGGTGAAATGATCAATTTGCTTTCCTATGAATCGTTCTGGTCCTATTCAAC
>JAGLHT010000081.1 GCA_023143455.1 Desulfobacterales bacterium | reverse complement strand
TGAAAGGAGTCTGATGAGTTATTTTTTTCAAATTGTTGTAAGTGGTATTGTGGTCGGCTCTATTTATGCTCTGGCAGCCTTGGGACTTGTGTTGGTATATAAATCAAGCCGTGTTGCAAATTTTGCCCATGGTCAGATTATTGCAGCAGGTGCATTTATCACCTATGCACTCACAGTATGGGCAGGTGTGCATATTTTCTTTTCATTTTTATTGAGCATGGTTATTACATTTTTCCTTGCAATGAGTGTTGAACGCATATTTTTGCGCCGTCTCATAGGGGAGCCAATTATTTCGGTAATTATGGTAACCATTGGATTGGCGTCAATATTGGATGGCTTGATATATCTAACTGATTTTGGAACAGAAAATTTTTCTTTTCCGGTTTTTCTTCCCCAGACAAGCATTTCATTAGGAGGAGTCTCCATTTCCTGGACACAGCTTGTAGGGGTCATTATCACAATCATTTTGATTGGCGGTTTTTCCTGGTTTTTTAAAAAATCAACTATTGGAATCTCCATGCGTGCTGTTTCAGACGACCAGTTTGCATCTATGTCTGTGGGAATATCTGTTCCAAAAGTATTTGGACTTGCCTGGGCTATGGCGGGTCTATCCGCAGCTGCAGCAGGCTGTATCATTGGAAATATTACAGGATTAAACTTTGATACTCTCCATGCATTTGGTATCGTTGTTTTTCCTGTGGTTATTTTAGGCGGGCTGGATTCGATTTTAGGAGCTGTTGTGGCAGGAATAATCATGGGACTTATTCAGCAGTTTGCAAGTGGATATCTCGACGGACTTTGGGGGCTTAACGCCACTGGTGATGTTATGCCTTATATTATTCTGTTAGTAATTCTTCTTTTTAAACCTCATGGGCTCTTTGGCATCCATGAAATTGAGCGGGTATAAATTATGGCAGTAAATCAATGGTTAGCAACGGGAAATTATTTTACAACTTACCAACAAGAACAGAGAACATTTTCTACGCATCTTGACAGATCAATATTCTCGATTTTTCTTTTATCACTTTTTGTTTGGCCAATACTTTTCCCTTTAAGCAATACATATATGTTTGTAATTGATAATGTTCTTATAGCTGTTGTTGCAGTAATTGGTCTTAACCTTGTAACAGGTTTTGCAGGACTTATATCGATAGGGCATGCTGCTTTTGTTGGTATTGGTGCATATACTATTGCTTCTTTTTCTCAAGTTCTTGGCGATTCACATATTCTGATAACTCATTTCTGGCCTTTATTAATACTTCTCGGAGGATTCGCCGGAGCTTTTTTTGGCGCAATTGTAGGTCTGCCTGCACTCAGGCTGAAACATCTTTATCTTGCTATTGCGACTCTTTCTTTTCAAATGATTTTTGAATGGTTTATTCAATCCATGACTTTCTTTAATCAGGGGCAGACAATTTATATAGGCAGAGCTTTCTTTCTTACAGGAGAAGTTGGAAGAAAAAATCATTATCTTTTTTGGTATTATATAGTTTTAATAGTGATTGTGTTAGTTGGTTTTGGTGTACGTAATTTGCTTAAAACTCGTTATGGAAGATGTCTTGTTGCAGTCAGGGATAATGACCGAGCAGCTGATGCCATGGGAATGCATCCAGGGCTTACAAAAGTTTATGCCTTTGCCCTGGCAGGTTTTTTAGCAGGTGTTGCAGGCGGTTTACATGCTTATTTATATCGGGGAGTTGGATTTGAATCCTTTACGCTTCATCATTCAATTTCATATCTTGCCATGGCTATAGTCGGAGGGTTAGGAACTTTAAATGGATCTTTCTGGGGACCTGCTGCAATCCAGTTTCTTGATTTGCAGGTTGAAAATCTTGCAGAGTTAGCAGGACAGTTTTTACCCTCAAGTATGAATATTGCTACTGCTTTACGACCATTTACATTTGGTCTTGTTATTGTGCTTTTTTTAATGTTTGAGCCCCGGGGCATCGCTAATTGGTGGAGAATTGTAAAATCCTACACCAAGTTATGGCCGTTCCGTTATTAATAATTTTACTTAATTAAAGGATCATAGTATCAGTAAATACATGGTAACTTTTATTAAACAAAGGAGATCAACGTGAAAAAATCAAGAATTTTAATGGTATTGGCTGTTGTTGTTTTATCGCTTGTATTTGTTGTCAGTTGTGGGAAAAAAGAAGAGGAAAAGGCAGTAGTTGAAGAGGCAAAAGTTTATAAACTTGGCTTATCTCTTGCCATAACCGGACCAACTTCAGATGCTGGTAACCCTTACTCAAAAGGTGTAGAAGATTATTTTAAGTTTGTAAATGATACAAAAATGCTTGGTAATGACACTATTGACTGTATGATCAGAGACGACCAATACAAAAACGATGTGACAAAACGTAACTTTGAAGATTTTGTAGGTCAGGATATAGTATTTTATTTAAACTATTCTACTGGAAGTACTCTTGGATTAAAAAAAGACTTTGAAGAAGTAAAAATGCCTGTGATTCCGGCTTCTTATCATGCAGGTAACCTTGATGACTCAAATTATATTTTTCTTCCTGTTGCCTCTTATTCAGAACAACTAGTTGCACTTTCAGAATATGTTGTTAAGAATCATAAAATGGGAAAAGCAAAAGTTGCTATGTTTATCCATCCTTCTGCTTTTGGTCGTGGACCAGTTTCTGATGTTGAAAAAGCAGTTGCAGCTGGATTGAACATGGAAGTTGTTGAAGTCGTTGAACATGGTAAAGATCTTGATAACTCAGCCATGTTGCAACGTTTAATGAGCAAAGGTGTTCAGTATGTTCTTTGTCATACAGTACAATCACCTGTTGCTACAATGCTTAAAGATTCATCACGCCTTGGCCTTACAGCAGGTTCTTATGGCGAAGAAGGAAAACTTACTTTCCTTGGCGTTCATTATACTGGTGGGAATGACCTGATTGCTCTTGCTGGCGATGCCTGTGATGGATACACATGGACATGTTCTTTTAATCTGACTTCTGAAGCAGGTGAAGGAACAACTCAGCAATTGGCTTTAGCAAAGCAATATGGTCGTGATGATAAAGCTGCAAATTCACATAATTATGCTGCCGGAATCATGGTTGCCCAGGTTGCTACAGAAGTTATTAAAAGAGCAAAGGCTGCCGGTCTTGAGGTTAATAAAGAAAACCTTTACAAAATGATGAACGAAATGAATGGGGATAAAGCTTATCAACCATATACCACCATAGGACCTGTAACATATTCAGAAACAGACCGTGCTGGTGTTGATATGCTTCAAATCTATAACGTTCAAGGCGGCACATTCAAAAAAGTTGGAGAACCCATGCAGTCTGAGTACATGAAAAAAATATAGTAAACCTGAATTAATTAGCATTGATTTAACTACAGTGACCAGTGATAATACTGGTCACTGTAAAATAAACTATAGAAGTAAAACTAAAATAGAACAAAGAGCATATGAAAAATACAACTGAAGAAAATTTGCTGGAAGTTAACAATATTGAAGTTGTATATAATGATATTGTTCAGGTGTTGCGTGGTGTGAGTTTAAGTGTACCAAAAGGATCCATTGTAGCTTTACTTGGGACCAACGGCGCCGGCAAAACAACCACCCTAAGAGCTGTCAGCGGTCTTTTAAAGCCTGAAAATGGTGCTATCAGAGAAGGGTATATCAAGTTTAACAACGTAGATACAACCCATCTAATGGGGACTGATGTTGTAAAGCTTGGTGCTGTTATGGTTCCTGAAGGCAGAAGGGTTTTTAAACATCTGACAGTTAATGAAAATATCAGAGTCGGCTCTATTACACGGAAAGACGGTGCTCAAAAAATACGTGAAGATAATGAGCTGATGTATAAGCATTTCCCAAGACTTTCAAATGTTACAAACAGGATGGCAGGCTACAGTTCCGGAGGCGAGCAACAGATGATTGCCATTGCAAGGGCTCTTATGGCAGCTCCTAAAATGCTCATGCTTGATGAACCATCGCTTGGTCTTGCACCTCTGCTTGTAAAAGAAATTTTTGAAAATATACAGCGTATTAACAGAGAATTGAATACTACAATTTTTGTTGTAGAACAAAACGCAAAGATTGCTTTATCAATTTCTGATTACGCTTATATTATGGAGTCTGGTAAAATTGTTCTTGAAGGTTCTTCAGAAGAGTTACAGAACAATCCCGATGTCAAGGAATTTTATATGGGGATCACCAAGGGTGGTGGCAGAAAGTCCTTTAAAGATGTCAAATCATATAAAAGACGTAAACGCTGGATGTAGTCGAAAAGTTTAGGAGAACATTTATGAAGATTATGGTTGGATATAATGGTGGTGATGTTGGCAGGAGAGCCCTCTCTCTTGCCAGAGATTATGCAAAAACTTATGAAGCTTTTGTTTATATAGTCACTTCCATGGAAGGTGGGACTTCTGAAAGACAATCTGATATTGCTTCGGCCCAGGAGGATTTGGATTTTGCAAAAAGCTTTATGCAAGAAGCAGGCATTGAGTGTGATACTCAACAGATTGTGCGTGGACTTTCTCCAGGTGAGGATCTTGTAAAATTTGCTTATGACATGGATATCTCTCATATTTTTCTTGGATTAAAGAAAAAATCAAGAGCACAGAAGATGCTTTTAGGCTCAACTTCCGGATATGTGATCCTCAAAGCACCTTGTCCTGTAACAACAGTAAAATGGGACATTACAAGTCTGTCAACAGAGGATATTTTAAAGGATCAAAAAATTCTTATTGTTGACGATGAACCAGATATTATTGAAACAATTGAAGAGCTTCTTGATATGTGTTCTTTGGATACTGCTCCAACTTTTGAAGCTGCAAAAAAACTTCTTTCTGAGAATAAATATGATCTTGCAATTTTAGATATTATGGGTATTCAAGGATATGATTTGCTTGATCTTGCAAAACAAAGGGGTATTCCTGCTTTAATGCTCACTGCCCATGCACTCACCCCGGAAAACCTTAGAGAATCTATTGAGAAAGGTGCTGATGCATACGTTCCCAAAGATGAGCTTGTAAATATTGCAGATCATATAGCAGATGTTATAAAAAGCAATGTTAAAGGAAAACAGGGTTATGGAGCATGGTTTTCTAATCTGAAGCCATTCTTTGACAAAGCTTTTGGGAAGGGATGGAGAGATAAAGATAGAACTTTCTGGAACTCTTTTGACGATAAGTATGGCAGATAATTAGTTTTTGTTTTTATTCAGTTTTAAGCTTTGCAAGACCAAGACTGAAAAAAATGCAAAGTCCTGCAATACATCCTAAAAACCAGGATCCAGAACTCCAGGTTCCGGTTGTTGACACAATCCATGCAAGTATAATCGGTCCAAAAACCTGCCCTGATTGACCTCCTTGAATTAACATACCTGTTGTTGTAGAAATTAATCTTTCAGATGGTGCATAAATTGGCGCTCCTCCAAGTACTGATGCAGGTATCAAACCCCCTATTATAGAAAAAAGAATACATCCTGTATAATTAATTAAAAAGTTTGTATCTGAATATATTGCTATAGAACAACACCCCATGACAAAACTAGCAAATGCTATTAAAAGCCATCGTTTAATTCCATATTTTAAAAGGCGTCCTCCAGCAAGGTTGCCAACAATATTTGCTCCCACCATTATAGCAGTTAATATAGAAGCACTTGATTTTGTAAACTCGTATTTTTCTATTAGAAGAGTTGGCAAAAAGCCCATCACAGCGAGCCATTGCAAAGCATACATTGTAAAAATCAGAGAAAGTAGTACCGGACCTGCCGAGGTTAAAGTTGTTTTCATATCATGGATGAAGTTTTTAATACTTAACTTATTTTCTTTCTTAAAAGGAGTAATGCTTCCCGTCGTATTTATCAGAAGAATGAGATAAAAAGTAAGTAAAAGACTGTTTATTTGCCATGCCCCTCGCCAGTCAGCAAATTTTGAAAAAAAAGGGATAAGAAACATTATAAGAGATGCTCCAGCAGGTAAATAGCAGCTCCACATTGATAAAGCAACTTTTATATCTTTTTTTCTCACCACTTGAAATATTAGTGTTGGGGCACTTACAACAACTGCAAGAAAACCCATACCTTCAAAAAGGCGTGTTCCTAATAATATATAAAAAGATGATGCAAATGATCCTAAAAAACTAGCCAGAGCTTGAATAGCCATGCCAAATATTAAAAGTCTGCGGTGACCAATAGTGTCAGCGATTGCACCTGTAAATGTTCCAAGAATAAGACCTGTTATATTAAATATGGAAAGAATCCATCCTGCATAAAACAGGCTAATCATTAGTTCGGTTTTTATATCAGGTAATAAAGGAGGGACTTTACCTACCTGGAAAGCTGAAACAACACCTGCTCCCACTAGTATTAAAACAAGTCCCCATGGGCTGTTGGTTTTGATTTCTTTCAATTTATTAAATCTAAATGATTATAAATGGTGTTTATTCTTTTAAATATTTTTCCCCAGGTATAATTAGCGATGAGATTATTTATAGTTGAAAAACCATGTGCTGTTGTAAAATCATGGTTTTGATTTGAAATAACAGTCTGAATCATATGCTCTATTATCTTTGCAAGGCTTGTTTCCAAATAATGTATATCTTTTTTATAAGGCATATCAATGGTTTCAAGCTTTGGAAGATCCACCATCTGAATCATATCACTTTCAATTGTCCCAAAGACCTCCTTAACCCCTTCAAGGGAAGTGGTGATAATTCGGCATCCACAAGCAAGCGCTTCCATCAAGACAAGGGGGAATCCCTCATAAAAAGAGGGAAGAATAAAGATATGGCATTTGCGCATCATTTTTCCTAAGTCCTCATGGCTCAGAGGTCCATGATACAAAGCTTTATCACCAAGTTTTTTTGCAAGATCAAGACACAATTGCTTTTCATTTGTACTCCCGTCACCTGCTATATGAAGCCTGAAAGGAGAGTCCTTAATTTTTAATAAACTATTGAGTAGCCAGGGTACGCCCTTGGCGCCTGATAATTTTCCGGCGTATAATATTTCTACTTTGTCTTTAAATTCCTTTTTCTTAAAATAGAATACTTTGTCATTGAATCCTCCCGGGATTACATCAATTTTTTTAGGGTCAATTGAGTGTATGTTAACAATTTGCGCTTTTTGGAAATTACTTAATGCCATTACCCGGTCAATATTTTTAAAAGACTTAGTCACTCTTTTACCAATATGCGGGCATAAATAAAACTGCCTGAGACAGGTTCCATGACATGTGGTAACAATGGGGATATTTGGTGCTGCTTTCAAGGCTATTGATGTTGCGATCCATAGATGATGCGTATGGATAATATCAGGTTTAAATAAATTAAGTGCTTGAAGAATCTTATTCTCAAACACGGTTTCATAGTGTTCTATTTCAGAAGTGGAAAGGGTAGAAAAAATAGCGCTCTTATAAGGCATGGCATCAGACATTCCAGGAATTGCACAGGCAATATCTTTTCCGTCAAATTGGATAGAAATACAATTTTCTTTAGCAATTATAGACGGAGCAATATTAAAATCAGACTGCATGCCAGCAATGAGAAAATTTTCATGCCCGTTTAGTTTTGCGTTTTTTAAAATTTCCTGAATAAATTTACCACTACCAGTAAAGTCAGGAGCCTGGCTTATGATATGTAAAATTTTCATTTGAAAGAAAATATCACATGTTTAAATTAAAATAAACGTTAATGAATTGTTTGAGGATAATTTGTAAATATTAGGGCAAGGTCAGTTAGTTTTATTGCTTGCTTGACAAAAAAGTGATTTCCTATCATAAAACGTATATGACTAGCAAAATAAATATGCCCATGTCGACACTTGTAAACAATGAATTACTATTAGCTAATGACTTTGTTCAATACACTGGGTCTAATATTTTTTTGACAGGAAAAGCAGGCACCGGTAAAACAACATTTCTTCATAATCTTCAAAAAAATACAGCAAAACGGATGATAATTACTGCGCCAACAGGTGTTGCAGCAATCAATGCTGGCGGAGTAACACTCCACTCTTTTTTTCAATTACCTTTTGGACCATTTGTGCCGGGCAGTGAGGGATATGAGCGCAGTAAACAACATCAGTTCAGGTTCAGCAAAGAAAAAAAACAGATTATGCAAAGTCTTGATTTGCTGGTTATTGATGAAATAAGTATGGTCAGGGCTGATTTGCTTGATGCTGTTGATGCAGTATTGCGTAGCCATCGGCGTAATAATCAGCCTTTTGGTGGCGTACAGCTTTTGATGATAGGGGATCTTCATCAGCTTTCTCCAGTAGCAAAACAAGCTGAATGGCAAATTCTACAGCAATACTATGAATCAGTTTATTTTTTTTGCAGCAAGGCTATTGCTGATACTGAACTTATAACCATAGAGTTGAAACATATTTATCGCCAGTCAGACGTGAATTTTATCAAACTTCTTAATCAGGTGCGTGACAACCGGCTTGATGAATCAGCTATGTCGAAACTAAATCAACGCTATATTGCGGATTTCACACCTGATAAAGATCAGGGCTATATTACCTTGACCACCCACAATCGAAATGCTGAATCAATTAATCATACCAAGCTTGAGGAATTAACTAAAAAAGAACATCATTTTAAAGCTGAAGTTTCAGGAGATTTTCCTGAGCATATTTATCCGACATTGGAAACTCTCTTGCTTAAAGAGGGAGCCCAGGTAATGTTTGTGCGTAATGATAGCGGTTCTGAAAAGCTCTATTACAATGGTAAAATTGGTAAAGTAAGTAATCTCTCAGATAATAGTATCAGCGTTATATGTTCTGGAGATAAAAGAGAAATCATAGTGAGACCGATTATTTGGGAAAATATCAAATACACAGTGAACAAAGAAAGCAGGGAAATTGAAGAGGATATTATTGGTAGGTTTGAACAATATCCTTTGAAACTTGCCTGGGCTATTACCATTCATAAGAGCCAGGGGCTAACTTTTGAAAAGGCAATTATAGATGCCAAGGCAGCTTTTGCTCACGGGCAGGTTTATGTCGCTTTAAGCCGCTGTAAAACTTTTGAGGGGATGGTACTAAGTTCCCCCATTTCTTCACAAGGAGTTGGAACAGATCGGGCAGTGAAGCATTTTAGCAAAAGCACAGAGTTAAATCCTCCGTCTGAAAATCGGCTTAGTCTGGCAAAAATCAATTTTCAGCAACAATTGTTGCTTGAATGTTTCGGCTTTCAATCATTGCAAAATCGGCTTAATTATTTTTCCAGGCTTTTACTGGGTAATAAAAGTGTGGTTCAGGTATCAGGGGGTATAGATATTGATCAACTTGAGAAAGATGCTATGGAAAATATTTTTAATGTCAGTAAAAAATTTTTACGGCAATTAGACACAATTTTTAGAGATAATAAGCTGCCTGAATCTGATGACTATATTCTGGAACGAATCAGTAAAGCATCCACATGGTTTAAGGAAAAGTTTGCTTTAGTTTTTGGAGATTCGATTAATAAAATATACATGGAAACAGACAATACTAAACTTCGTACAAAGATTAACAATGCTTTGAATAATCTGAAACAGGAGATCGCTGTGAAGATGGCCGGAGTGCAAGCCTGTGAAAATAATTTTACACCATCAAATTACCTTAAGTCTGTTTCAAATGCAATGATTGACTTTACCCCGGATAAAGCAAAGAAACAAAAGATTCCAGAATACACCGAGTTAGACATTGATCACCCGGAGTTGTTTAAAACTATAAAAGACTGGCGTTCTCAAATAGCAAAAGAACAAAAAATTGCTCATTTCCTAATATTACATCAACAAGTACTGATTCAAATTGTGGTAGGCCTGCCTGATAACCTTAAAGATTTACAAAAAATAAATGGAGTAGGACAGAAAACCATTGAAAAATACGGTGAAGAGCTTTTAGCTATGGTATTTGCTTATCGTAAAAAATTTTCTATTGACAAAAAATGAAATGGTTTGTATATTCCAAAGTTATTAAAAGATGTAGATATTAATAAATGATTATAAGGTTATTTACTGAAAGACTGATGAAAGCTTTAACAAATAAAAATTTAGTAGCACTTGCAATATTTAGTATTGAACGTTTCTTTTTTAGGAGCGTTCATCCGGTATAATAACTAACAAATAAGTTATAATACCTCGGGTGAACATGATTTGCCCGGGGTTTTTTATTTTTAGGCTCTGGGAAGAAATTCTTAAGAGCTTTTTTATTTTATAAGGAGGTAAAATGTTACTTGTACTTAAAGAGAATATAACTCAAGAGCAGAAAGAGTTATTAAAAAGGACATTAACAGATCAAAATTGTATTACGCGTGAAATAAGAGACATGGGTAAAGATGT
>JAGLHT010000080.1 GCA_023143455.1 Desulfobacterales bacterium | reverse complement strand
AAAAAAAGAAGGAAGAAAAAGAAAAAAATACGGAGAACAGTGAAAATTCTCTAGAAAAAGAAACAGAAAAGGAGCCTGGCATACATGAGCTAAAGGCTTTGATTGAAGCGGAAAAAGACCGCGCTCTGAGGCTTTCTGCTGACTTTGAAAATTATAAAAAACGATCAACTAAAGAAAATCAGGATTTTAAGAGATTTGCAAATGAAACATTGCTTAAACAATTGTTTTCTGTTGTTGATAACCTTGAGCGGGCAATTGATACATCTGAAGAAAATAAAGAGAACAAAAGCCTTCTCGATGGAGTCAAAATGACTCATAAAGAGATGTTAAGGATATTTGAGGCCTTTGAGGTAAAACCTTTAAAGTCTGAGGGAGAAATATTTGACCCGAATTTTCATCAGGCCGTAACGCAGGAAGAAGCTGATTCGTGTCCGGAGAACACAGTTATTAAAGAACTTCAAAAGGGCTATACTCTTCACGGCAGACTTGTAAGGCCATCTATGGTTATAGTTTCTAAAAAGTCTAGTAAAGTTAAAGAAGAAGAGAATACTAATTAAAAATTTCAATATATTTTCAAGGGGGCAATATGAGTAAAATAATAGGGATTGATCTTGGCACAACAAATTCATGTGTTGCAGTAATGGAAGCTGGTGGAGAAGTTAAGATTATAACCAATACTGAGGGAGGTCGTACTACACCTTCTGTTGTGGCAATAACTGAAAGCGGTGAACGCCTTGTTGGGCAAATAGCTAAAAGGCAGGCAATTACAAATCCTGAAAACACAGTCTTTGGTGTTAAAAGGCTTATAGGAAGAAAATTTAAGTCAAAAATAATTCAGGATGACAAGAAAGTGCTTCCTTATAAAATAGAAGAAGCGTCCAACGGTGATACAAGGATTAACATTAAGGGTAAACAACACAGCCCTGCAGAAATATCATCTTTTATACTGTCAAATATTAAAAAAACAGCGGAAGAATATCTTGGTGAGGAAGTCAAAGAAGCTGTAATTACTGTTCCTGCTTATTTTAATGACAGCCAGCGCCAAGCAACTAAAGATGCAGGTAAAATTGCAGGACTTGAAGTTAAAAGAATAATAAACGAGCCCACAGCCGCAGCTCTTGCCTATGGTTTAGATAAAAAAGGCGAAGAAAAAATAGCAGTTTTTGATTTGGGTGGTGGTACTTTTGATGTATCAATCCTTGAAATAGGTGATGGAGTTTTTGAAGTAAAATCAACAAATGGTGACACCCATTTAGGTGGTGAAGATTTTGATTTGAGAATCATTGACTATATTGCTGATGAGTTTAATAAAGATCAGGGTATTGATATAAGATCTGACAAGATGGCTCTTCAGCGGTTAAAAGAAGCTGCCGAGAAAGCAAAAATGGAACTTTCTAACTCTGTTGAGACAAGTATAAATCTTCCGTTTATTACAGCTGATTCTTCAGGACCAAAGCATCTTGATATTAAGCTTACAAGGGCAAAGCTTGAATCCCTTGTAGCTGATCTTCTTGATAATCTGGAAAAACCATGTATAACCGCCATGAAAGAGGCGGGTATGGCAAAAGGTGAAATGAATGAGGTTGTTTTGGTTGGTGGCATGACTCGTATGCCTGCCGTTCAGGAGCGAGTTGAAAAGATTTTTGGGAAAAACCCCCATAAAGGCGTGAATCCAGATGAAGTCGTTGCAATGGGTGCTGCAATCCAGGCAGGTGTTCTACGGGGCGATGTGAACGATGTTCTTTTACTTGATGTAACTCCTCTTTCTCTTGGTATTGAGACATTAGGCGGAGTTATGACCAGATTGATTGAGAAAAATACAACAATCCCAACTAAAAAGAGCCAGACTTTTTCAACTGCTGCTGATAATCAGCCTGCCGTTTCAATTCATGTTCTTCAAGGAGAAAGAGAAATGGCCAATGGTAACAAGACTCTTGGTCAGTTTGAGTTATCAGAGATTCCAGCTGCACCAAGAGGTGTACCGCAGATTGAGGTTTCCTTTGACATAGATGCAAACGGAATTGTGCATGTTTCTGCAAAAGATATCGCAACAAGCAAAGAACAATCAATCCGTATTACTGCTGCAAGCGGTCTTTCAAAAGAAGATATTGATAAAATGATAAAAGATGCTGAGCTTCATGCAGACGAAGATAAAGCAAAAAAAGAGCTTGTGGATGCAAAGAATACTGCTGAGGCCATGATCGGTCAGACTGAAAAGACTTTAAAAGAACATGGTGATAAGGTTGATGATGAAACAAAGAAAAAGATTGAAGATGGCATTGAAGCTTTAAAACAGGTTAAAGATACTGATGATAAAGATGCTATAAAGCAAAAGACCGATGCTCTTGCCGAAGCCTCACATAAACTTGCAGAAGTTATGTATCAACAGGCATCCCAAGAAGGTGCTGCCGGAGCTGCCGGGGAAAATGCAGAACAGGCAGAATCAGCAAAGCAGGACGAAGATGTTGTTGATGCTGATTTTGAAGAGGTTGATAAAGGTAAATAGATAAATAATTATTAACATTAATATTTGTTGAATATAATCCCACTGTGTTCTATATTTGTGTGCGCAGTGGGATTTTTTTTTGTTAATTTAGGTTAATTTAATGATTATTACTGAAATACTTGCAAGGAATTATCGGTTATATAAAAACAAGACAGCTTTGATTGAACGGTCACCAGCTGAAAATACAAGACGTTCCATAACTTGGGAGCAATTTTATAAAGAATCCAATAAGCTTGCAAACGGGCTTTTAAAACTTGGTGTAAAAAAAGGGGATAAGATTGTTCATCTGATGATGAACTCTATTGAATGGCTTCCGATATATTTTGGAATTTTAAGCACTGGAGCATGGGCAGTACCTTTAAATTTCAGGTTTGAAGCTGAAAAAATTTTTCTTTGCACAAAAGTTGCACAACCAAAAGTCTTTATTTTTGGTGAAGAATTCATTGAAAGAATAGAAAGCATAAAAGAATCTCTTGATCAACTAGAGTCAGCTATTGAAACCTGGATATTTGTAGGGGATTCAAAAAAATGCCCAGACTTTGCATTTAATTATTTTGATTTTATTGAAAATCTGCCGGAATCTGAACCTGGAAATATTAATATTGCAATAGAAGATGAAGCAGCGCTTTATTTTACATCAGGAACTACAGGGGTTCCAAAGGCTGTTTTACTTACACATAGAAACCTTGAGCATGCATGTTATGTTGAAAATAATCATCATAAACAAACCCATGATGATATTTTCCTTTTAATGCCTCCTCTCTATCACACTGGTGCAAAGATGCACTGGTTTGGAAGCTTTATTGTTGGTGGAAAATGCGTATTATTAAAGGGCATAAAACCTAAGTGGATTTTAGAGGTAATTTCTGAAGAAAAAGTAACAATAACATGGCTACTTGTCCCCTGGGCCCACGATCTTTTGATTGCAATTGAAGCAAGAAAAGTTGAGCTTTCAGACTATAAGCTTGATCAATGGTGGTTAATGCATGCTGGAGCGCAACCTGTATCCCCTGCATTGATAAGGGAATGGAAAACCTATTTCCCAAATCATTCCTATGATACAAATTATGGACTTACAGAATCAACAGGTCCGGGATGTGTTCACCTTGGGCTTGAAAATAGTGATAATGTTGGACCCATAGGAGTTCCAGGATTTGATTGGGAATGTCAGGTGGTGGATAAACAGGGAAACATGTTGCCATGGGGAGAAACAGGTGAGCTTATCGTTAAAGGTCCTGGTGTCATGAAAGAGTATTATAAAAACCCTGAGGAAACAAATAAGGCATTAAAAAACGGCTGGCTTTTTACCGGCGATATGGCACGTTATGATCGTAAAGGTTTTATCTGGCTTGTGGACAGGCTAAAGGATTTGATTATTTATGGGGGCGAAAATATTTTTCCAAATGAGATAGAAAATTATTTTATGGAGCATAAAAAAATTAAAGATATTGCAGTAATTGGAATTCCGGACAAGCGCCTTGGAGAAGTTCCTGCTGCAATTGTTGAAGTTAAGCAGGGCATGGAGTTGACAAAACAAGAAATAATGGAGTTTGGTAAAAATCTTCCTAAATATAAAAGACCAAAGAAGATATTTTTTGATAAAATTCCAAGAAATCCTACCGGTAAAATAGAAAAACCAAAATTAAGAAGGTTGTATGCAAAAGATGAAAGAAAAGACATTACAAAACTTTTTGAATAAATGTTTGTTTGTGATTTTAATATGCTCTTCGCTTGCTTCCTTTGCAATTGCTCAGGAAACAGACTCAACAATATTAGATCAGTTTTTAGAGGGTCTTGAAAAAAGATATTCTAAAAATGATTTTAGAGCTGACTTTTCTCAAGTTTCAAAACTTAAAGTTCTTGAAATTGACGAAGCAGCCTCGGGAAAGGCAATGTTTAGTCATCCTGGTAAAATGAAGTGGGAATATCTTGAACCGCAGCAGCATCAAATTATAACAAACGGCAAAATGCTATGGATTTATAGACCTGATCAGAACCAGGTGATAATCGGAGATGCGCAAGCCTTCTTTAAACAGGGCGCCGGCGGTGCCTTCTTATCTGACATATCCATTATCAAAGAGAAATATATAATAAGTATCAAAGAAAACACGGAATCAAATTTTGTCCTTAATCTTATACCCAAAGTAAAAACTCCTGAAATCCAATCAATTTTAATCATTGTTTCAAAAAAAGATTATTATATCAAAAAGATTATTACTTCAAATATATATGAGGATACAATTGAAATTGAATTTCATAATATAGAATTTAAAGATATTGATGAATCTGTTTTTGAACTTAATATTCCTGAAAACACAAACATTATGGATATGGATAACCTGCAAGGCAACCAGTAAGGCAAATATTAGTAAAGCTTAAAAGGGATTTTTTTATGAAAGACAAAATAAGAGAGCTTATTAAACAAAAAAATGGAATTATCCTTGCTCATAATTATCAACCTCCAGAAATTCAGGAAATTGCTGATCTTTGTGGAGACTCTTTGGAATTAAGTATAAAGGCTTCAAAAACTGAAGCTGAGATTATTCTTTGCTGTGGGGTTAAGTTTATGGCTGAGACAGCATCTATTCTCTCTCCTGAAAAAAGAGTTCTTCTTCCGGTAATGGATGCAGGTTGTCCAATGGCTGACATGGTTACCCCTGAAGCATTAAAAAAGAAAAAAGACCAACTTGGAGGCATACCCGTTGTAACCTATGTTAACTCAACTGCTGCTGTAAAAGCTCTTTCTGATATTTGTTGTACATCTGCAAATGTTATTGATGTAATAAATTCAATTGATTCCGATGAAATTTTAATGACACCAGATAAAAACCTTGCACAATATGCAGCCTCAAAGACAAACAAAAAAATACACCTCTGGGAAGGGTATTGCCCTTATCATGACAACCTGACAAAAGAGGATGTTTTAAGTGCAAAGGCAGAACATCCAAACGCATTATTTATAGCTCACCCTGAATGCTCACCCGAAGTTCTTAAATTGGCAGACAGTGTACAAAGTACATCAGGGATGATTAGGTTTGTAAAAGAAACAGATCATGACTCCTTTACTATTGGAACAGAAATAGGGCATCTTTACCCCTTATCCAAAGCTTGCCCTGACAAGCAATTTTTTGCAGCATCAGATAAAATGTTTTGTGAAGACATGAAGAAAATAACTTACGAAAATGTAATTAACTGCCTTGAAAACCCGTCTTTTTTTGAAGTAAAAGTGCCTGAAAATATTAGAAAAGACGCCTATACAGCAGTAAAACGCATGATTGATTTGAAATAGGTTGGAATTTAACTTCTAAGATACTTTGGGATACAGAGACTCAATCCATTTATTTTTTTTGCACCAGAATATTTTCCAAAACAAGATATTCAAGGTTGCAACTGAAAAACATATTTAATGCATCCTTAGGCGTACAGACTACAGGCTCGCCACGGCGATTCAGTGATGTGTTGAGTACAACTCCATTTCCCGTGAGCTTTTCAAGTTCCAAAAGAAGCTTATAATATTTCGGGTTGGTTTTTTCGGAAACTACCTGGGCTCTGGCAGTTCCATCCTCATGAACAACTTCCGGGATGCGTTTTTTCCAGTCTTCAGCCACTTCAAACGTAAATGTCATGTAGGGGGCAGGATGTTTTGTCTGGAGAAGGTCCTCCGCCACTGTGTCAAGAATACTTGGGCAAAACGGGCGCCATCTTTCTCTGTATTTTATTTGTTCGTTGATCTGATCAGAAATTCCTTTAATACTGGGACAGCCAAGAATGCTTCTACAGCCTAGAGCACGGGGGCCAAATTCCATACGTCCCTGGAACCATGCTACAGGATTTCCTGCAGCAAGTATTTTAGCAGTCTCTTTTGCAGGGTCATCCAGTATTGCCCATGTTATTTTTTCATTTTCATTCTTGATTTCATTTCTGGTTTTTATTGCAGAAAGACATTGCTCATGTGTAAACTTTGGTCCTAGATATACATGCTCCATTTTTTCTACAGCAATACCCATAAGAGAGGCTGCATAAGAAGCAGCACCTATGGCTGTTCCGGCATCACTGCCTGCTGGTTGTGCAAAAAGCTCTTTGACATAGGGCATAGCAATAATTCGTTGGTTGAGCTTTACGTTGAGTGCTCCGCCGCCAGCAAAACATAGTTTTCCGGTTTGTTTCAGTATGTCTCCCAGATAATGATCAATAAGCCCTATAGAGACTTTTTCAAAGAGGTGCTGCATAGCTGCCGCATAGTCTACATAGGGATCATCAATATCATCGCCAACACGTTGAGGTCCCAGCCAATCAACGAGTTTGGGGCTGAAATAGTATTTTTTACCTTTTTTATCTTTATAGCGTCGCAATCCCACAGTGTTCAGAAATTTGGTGTTTACTTTAAAGCTTTTTTTGTCGTAATCAATAAGTCTTGAAAAGTCATATTTTTCAGGATTTCCATAAGGAGCCATGCCCATCACCTTGTATTCACCATCCAGCATTTCAAATCCAAGATATTGGGTAAATGCTCCATACATGCCTCCCAGAGAATCAGGATCAAAAAATTCTTTAATCTTGTGGATTTTTCCATTCTCCCCATACCCGAAAAATGTTGTAGCATATTCTCCTTTACCATCAATACCAAGTATTGCGCATTTTTCTTTAAATCCGCTGAGATGATATGCAGAGCTTGCATGGGCAAGATGGTGTTCCACCGGGACAAATTTAATCTTATTCCAGGATATGTTGAGTTTTTTAAGTAAGCCCTGAACTCTGCGCACATTCCGCCTATAATGACGGTTCCCGTTGAACAAGGCATCTAATGAGCGATCAGGTGCATACCAATAACGTTTGGCAAAATGCCATCGACCAGGAGATGCAAGACTTACTTTTGCAAACGGAAACGCCACAACATCAACTTGATCCGGTCGAATGCCAGCATATTCAAGGCAGAATGCAGCAGCTTTTTCAGGCATTTTATTTTTGGCATGCTTATCTCTTATAAATCGTTCTTCCTCGGCTGCTGCTACAAGTTTTTTACCTACATATAGTGCCGCAGAGGGATCGTGTGTTAAAGCACCGGAAAGTCCGAGGATAATTTTTCCCATATCTATTATAGTCCTACCTGTTCTGGTTTAAGTTTTTTTCCAAGATTTTTAAAGAAAAAAGAATAAGAGTTTGTTGTAAGTTCTGGGGTATATTCAACAACAAAATAATTTTTTAAATAAAAGGAGCCCTGATATTCTTCCATAAATAGAAGAGGATATGGCAATTGGTTCCCAAGTTGTTTAAGTAAGTGGGCGCTACGCCACATTGTTTTTGCGTAAGTTTTTTTTAAAAGCTTTTTAAAAAAAAGAGAAAAGCTTTTGATATTGCATGTTTGCACCACATACAAAGTGTTATCAATATCAATTTGAACAATTGATGAAGAGCTTTTATCTAAAAGTATTTTTCCTTTTTCAATAAAAAGGCTTGGATTATTAATAAATTGTTCAAGTCCCGAATTATAAGCTTTTCTATCACAAACAAGCTCTCTGTTTTTGGTTTTTTTGTGGACAAACTCGGAGCAGTCTCTAAAGATCTTTTTAAGATATTTTTTTAACTTGTAAGCTCGAACTTTTTGAATTCTTGGCTTTAACCGAGTAAAAAGTCTATTATTAAAATTAAGATCCGTACCCCAGCCTCGGCATTCAGCATAATATTTAAGAGATTTTTCAGCAATTTTATCAAGGTGTGGATAGAATTGACCGAAAAGAACACTAAGGTTTTCAAGGCTTACTTCTTCTGATAGAGGCCGTCTCTTCCTTTTAATGTCAACCCCATCGCCATCAATAGTATAAATTCTGTTTTTCGATATAAGGAAGTTTCCAAGATGAAGGTCGTCCTGCTTAAGACCGGCATTATGTAATACAGCTATTTTTTTTAATATTTTTTTTTGAAGACCAGTATAAATATAATTTTCTTCGGTATTGTTCCACACTGACATCATATCTGATGCTGGCAAAATTTCTTTTGTAGCAACTACCCTTATATTGCTGTTTTCTACCATGCCGGAAAAAACAATATCAGGGGTTCTTACGCCAGATCTTTTTAATGCTTTAAGCCCCTTTATTTCTTTATTAAAATAATGCTTAGTTTTTCTTGATTCGAGGAAAAGCTTCATCACAATCTGTTCTTCACCCCATTTGCCTGAGCAGACAATGCGTTTTTTTGGTGCAATTTTGAAAAGTTTTGTAGCTGTAACCTGAAAAGTTTGATCTTTGCTTTTTATAGTTACATTAAAAGGAACTTTTAAATCTCGTCCTTTAATATTAAGAAAATGTTTTTTCCGATGATTATTCATGATTAAGTTTTATTCGTATGAGCTCCTTATTAAATTTAGAGTTATAATAGGACAGCGGGCGTGTTTTTGTCAAGATAAGTTGTTGATGTTTATAATAATACTAAATTTAGGCTTGGATGTTTTTACTTTCAAGCATGAAATAGAATATTCTAAAATAATAAATTGACATTTGTAATCCCATAAAATAGAAATCATTAAGAGAGAAATAGTTAAAGAGTACAAACAGGCTTGTCAGCTATTAATAATAAGTTTAGTTGTTTAAATTAAATCAAAAGGAGAATCGTTTGGAAAAGAAAATACACTATGGCTGGATTGTGATTCTCATGGGGTTGTTTACAACGGTTGCTGCTCATGGTTTTGGGCGAATGGCTTATACACTTTTACTGCCAGCCATGAAAGACGGGCTTAATTTTGATTATACCCAGTTGGGGCTTTTGGGGACGGGCAATTTTATCGGTTATTTGTCAATGGCTATCATAGGCGGATTTTTGGCAGCCAGATTTGGTACAAGAGCAGTTATTACCTTTGCTTTGGTACTAATGGGTATCACCATGATTCTCACAGGCCTTGCCAAGTCATTTTCATTTGCTTTTGCCATGCGTTTATTAACGGGTCTCGGAAATGGTGCAGCATATGTACCTGCTATGGCTTTGGGTTCGGCCTGGTTTGCAGTTAAAAACCGAGGGTTTGCTACAGGTATTGTTTCAGGTGGAATTGGATTGGGGATTTTTTTATCCGGGGTAATTGTGCCTTTTATTCTGGCGTCATATGAAGCAGAGGGCTGGCGGTATTCATGGTATATTCTGGGGACTATTGTTCTTATAGTGGCATTTATTGTATTTTTATTTTTACGCAATCAGCCTGAGGACAAGGGGTTGCTTCCAGTGGGGCAAGAAGAGAGAAAAAATATCGAAAAAGCACCTTTAAAAAACAAAGTCTCTTCTTTGGATTGGAGCAAAGTATACAGGATGAAGGCTCTTTGGTATCTTGGGATTGTTTATTTTTTTTATGGCCTGTCTTACATTATTTACGTTGTTTTTTTTGCTGCTTACCTCGTTAAAGAGGTAGGCTATTCCGCGGCATGGGCAGGAGGTTTATGGGCCACAGTGGGAGGATTAAGCATTTTTTGTGGCGTGTTATGGGGAGCTTTGTCAGATCGAATCGGGAGAGATAAAGGGGCGGCACTTGCCTATCTTGTGCTTGGAATTTCCTATATTGTCTATGCTCTGTTCAAATTTGAAGCAGGTTTTTATTTGTCTGCTATCCTTTTCGGTTTGACGGCATGGAGTATCCCAACCATTATGGCAGCCGCAGCCGGAGATTTAGTTGGTCCCAGATTAGCTCCTGCAGGGCTGGGCTTTATAACTCTTTTCTTTGGAATCGGTCAATCCCTAGGCCCGGTTTTGGGAGGATATCTTGCAGATGTAAGCAACTCTTTTATGCTTCCGTTTCTTGTGGCCGGCGGAATATCTTTTGCAGGTATGATTTTTTCATTTTATTTGAAAAAGCCTGCTGAAAAATATTAACATATTAGATATTATGGTTGACACATA
>JAGLHT010000008.1 GCA_023143455.1 Desulfobacterales bacterium | reverse complement strand
AAATAGAGTTGGATGAAGACGAAGAACTTGAAGAAATAAATGCAATTGATGATGACTTAGAAGAGCTTGAAATCGATGATGAAAATGAATTAGAAGAAATCGATGACTATGGTGAAGATACTGAAGAAATAGAGCTCGATGAAGACGAGGAACTTAAACAAGTAGATGGTCTTACTAAAGAAGAATTAAAAGCACTTGAAGAATTCAACGAGAAAAAGAAACTTGCTGAACAATTCGATGAAAAGCTATCAGAAGCAGATAAAAAATATAATACTTATGTAGTGGTTCCTGAAGGCGAGTATACAATTGGTACAAAAAAAACTTTAAAATCCAGCCTTGAACTCCAAAAATTTGATATGCCAAAAGTATATATTGGTAAATTTCCTGTTACAAATTCTCTTTTTGAAGCTTTTGTTGAAGAAACAGGCTATGTCACAACAGCTGAAAAAACTGGATATGGGAACGTATTCTTCGGGAAATTTAAAAAGACAAAAAATACATCTGTATTGAAAAAAAATGCCGGTTCAAACATAATAAAAAATGCTAACTGGTTTCAACCAGAAGGGCCTGGATCCTCTATCCATGGTAAAAAATTCCATCCTGTTGTACAAGTAAGTGTTGAAGATGCCTTTGTATTTACATCCTGGATAGGAAGAAGGCTTCCCACTGAAACAGAATGGGAAGCTGCTGCCAGAACAGATCTTGGATATAAATACCCCTGGGGCAACACCTGGGAAAACAATGCCTGTAATGTTGGTAAAAATGGTGCTGCCGGGACAACAACAGTTGACCACTATGCTGATTATGATAATGAATTTAAAATTTCTGATTTACTTGGAAACATAATGGAATGGACTTCAGATATTGAGACACCTCCTGTAAAAGTAAACAATACACAAAAATACAATGTTGCTAAAGGAGGTGCCTGGAACGCAAACAATGATATTTCAATCAGCTCAAGAGCATTGTTTAAACCTGAGTTTACATCTAATACCATTGGGTTCAGATGCATTTCTGAAATATTTCAATAATTATATACCAAATTAGAAAAGTATAATTTTTAAAGGAGGATTAAGTTGCCAACCCAAATTTTTGAAAAAAGAATAACAAAGCTTCGTAAGGAGATTGCAAACTCAGATTTTGATACAATTATTATTCTTTCCGATGAAAACCGAATGTATTTAAGCGGATATACAGGTGAGGATGGAGGATATGGTGAGACAGCAGGAATTTTAGTAATCACAGAAAATGATCTCATACTGACATGTGATTCACGATATAATACCCAGGCTGAAAACGAAGCCCCCCTGTTTTCTGTTATTTGCTACGAAAAAAGCCTTACAAAGGAACTCCCAAAAATCCTCAAATCAATTAATGCTTCAAAAGTTGGATTTGAAACAGAACGGCTTACATTTAAAATGTATGAAACAATACTAAAAGAAATATCAGAATCAAACCTTGATATCAAAATAAGCGCAGACAACAACATCCTTATAAATTTACGAATAAAAAAGGATGAAAGTGAGATATCAATGATTCAAAATGCTTTAAAGATATCTGAAGATTCTTTTTTACAATTTAAAAAACTTATCAAAGAAGGAATGACAGAAAAAGAAGCAGCATGGATCTTTGAAAAACTAATACGTGAAAATGGTGCTGACTCACTTTCTTTTGATGTTATTTCAGCAAGTGGGGAAAATAGTGCCCTGCCCCATGCAATCCCTGGAACCAGAAAGTTTAATAAAAACGAACCTCTTCTTTTTGATTTTGGGGCCCGTCTTAATGGATATTGCAGTGACACATCACGAACATTAATTTTGGGAAAAAGTACAGATAAGTTTGACCAAGTTTATAATATAGTTTTTCAGGCACAAAAAAAGGCTGTCGATCAAATAAGGCCCGGCATAAAAGCAAGCGAGATTGATAAAATTGCAAGGGATTACATAGAGAATACTGACTATAAGGGGAAATTCTCCCATGGGCTGGGGCATGGCGTTGGCATTGCTATCCATGAAGCACCAAGGCTTTCAAAATTTGATGATACTTGTCTTGAGCAAGGCATGATTGTGACTATAGAGCCTGGCATTTATATTCCAGGGTGGGGTGGAGTCCGTCTTGAGAACATGATTGAGGTGACTGAAAATGGCGCCAATGTATTAAACACCTTAAACTATGAGGATTATCAAGTTTAATATGGATAATCTTTCACAACAATACATTGACCACCTTTTAATTGAAAAAGGTCTTTCCAATAATAGTATAGAGTCATATTCTCATGATCTATCCGTGTATATTGACTTTCTTTATAAAAACAAGATCGAAAATATAAACCAAAGTGATACCACAACGATTCTTAGCTGGATCATAGACTTACAAAAAAGTGGGCTCTCAGCAAAATCTAGAGCAAGGCATATTATTACTATAAGAGGATTTTATAAATTTCTAATAAAAGAAAAACTTATTTCTTTTGATCCTGTAAAAAATATTGATATTCCTAAAACAGGACTTGTCCTTCCTGAAGTTATCAGCTCAAAAGAAATGAGTATACTACTTGATTCTGTTAAAACCACAAACCCAAGAGAAATTCGCAATGCAGCAATGCTGGAAATACTTTATGGTGCAGGCCTTAGGGTTTCAGAACTTGTTTCAATGAGAGTGGAAAATATAAACCTTGAGGCAAGTTTTATCAGGGTTTTTGGAAAAGGATCAAAAGAAAGAATTATCCCCATTGGTTCATATGCTTGTACAAAAACACGTGAATGGATGGTCTCGGGCCGACCATTACTCTTAAAGAACGTCCCAAGTTATTTTCTCTTTGTTGCCCGTGCAGGCAAGCCAATAACAAGACAGGGATTCTGGAAATTATTAAAAAAATATTCAAAAGCCAGTGGTATATCCAAAAAAATTACTCCACATACTTTTCGCCATTCATTTGCTACCCACATGCTTGAGGGAGGTGCAGATTTACGCTCTGTACAAACTATGCTGGGTCATTCTGACATTTCAACTACTCAAATATATACTCATGTTTCAAGGGATTATCTTCAAAAAATGCACAAAAAATTTCATCCAAGAGGTTAAGCTTTTAAAAATGCAATTAATAGTGATATACTTAATTTTTATTTTACATAAACTATTTATCAGTGTATTCAAATTATGATTATAGAAGATGCAATAAATGTTTTAAGAATTGAAGCCCAAAGTATTCTTGATTTAATTGAAAAAATCGATTCTTCTTTTGAAAAAATGGTTGAACTTATTTATTCCTCAACTGGAAGAGTAATTATTTCAGGTATCGGAAAATCTGGCCTTATTGGAAAAAAAATTGTTGCAACCCTTACAAGCACAGGTACCAACTCAATATTTCTTCATCCAGTAGAAGCAATGCATGGAGATTTAGGAATTGTTACTAAAGATGACATAATCATTGTTATATCAAACAGTGGAGAAACAGAAGAATTAAACAGATTCATCCCCTCTATAAAAGATCTTAATTGTAAACTTATTGCTTTTACAGGCAATACAAATTCAACAATGGCAACCCTTTGTGATATTGTAATTGATACTGGAGTTGCAAAGGAAGCATGTCCGCTCGGTCTTGCTCCAACTTCAAGCACTACAGCTCAGCTATCAATGGGAGATGCACTTGCTGTTACTCTTATCAATAAGAAAAAATTTCAGGAAAAAGATTTCGAAAAATCACACCCCGGGGGAGCGCTTGGGCAAAGGCTTGCATCCAGAGTCTGTGAGATTATGTTCCCTTTGTCTGAATCCCCCGTTGTCAGCAAGGGGGCCTCAATGAACAAAGCAATTTTAGAAATAGAAAAATATAAACTTGGTGCTGTGTTAATTTGTAATAATGATCAAACCCTTGCAGGTATTATTACTGATGGTGATATAAGGCATAGTATAGCTACCAATGCTATAGACACTGATACAAGAGTTGACTCCATCATGACAAAATCTCCTCAATCAGTATCTGCTGATTCATATTTACATGAAGCTCTATACATCATGGAAAAATTCCTGATAACTGTATTGCCTGTTGTAGACTCCAAAAATAAACTTGAAGGAATCCTTCATTTACATGACATTCTTGGGAAAGGTGCTTTTAAATTCAATGGAGGTGTAAGATGAGCCGCAATGATTTAAACACTGAAATACAAACTTTAGGTCCAGCTAAAATTGACTCTCCTATTAAAAAAAAAACTACCAGTAAATTTAGTAAAAGATTTATTTCAGATAAAGATAAAATTCTTGTTAATATAAAAACTGATCATTTGATTTTTGACCTAACACCTGAAGGTAAAATGCAGGGCTTTGAACTTGCAGGTCCTAGAGAAAAAATCTATTTTGATCCAAGTAAAGTAAAATGTGCCATTACCACCTGTGGTGGGCTATGCCCAGGCTTAAATGACATAATTCGCGCTGTAGTTCTTGAACTTTTTCACAATTATAATGCTAAAAATATTTATGGAATAAGACATGGACTTGAAGGGTTTATACCAAAATACGGACATGAACTAGTAGACCTTAACCCCAAATCAGTAGCTGGTATTCAAGATAGAGGCGGTACTATTCTTGGCTCTTCACGAGGTTCTCAAGATATTCCTCTTATTGTTGACTGCCTTGAAAGGATGAATATCGGCATTCTTTTTATGGTGGGGGGAGATGGCACACTTATGGCAGCAAAAAAAATCTCTGAAGAAGTATTAAAACGAAAACTTAAAATCAGCATTATAGGAATCCCTAAAACCATTGATAATGACATTCATTTAGTATCAAGATCCTTTGGCTTTGACACTGCAGTTGATATTGCAACTGATGCAATAAAGGGTGCGCATAATGAAGCAGAAGCTTATCCAAACGGTGTAGGTTTGATTAAACTCATGGGGAGACACTCAGGCTTTCTTGCTGCGACCACCGCACTTGCACAACAAGATGCAAATTTTGTACTTATACCTGAAATTGATATCGATCTTTATGGACCAAACGGCTTTCTTGCGGCCGTGGAGAATAGAATTCAAACGAGCAAGCATGCTGTAATAATCACTGCCGAAGGTGCAGGTCAAAGCTTCTTTAAAAATCAAAAAAAAGAATACGATGCTTCGGGAAATTTAAAACTGAATGATATTGGAATATTTTTAAAAGATGAAATAGAGAAATGGTTCAAAAAAAAGAAAACAACTATATCACTGAAGTATATTGACCCCAGTTATATGATAAGAAGCCTTCCTGCCAATGCAAATGACAGTGTGTTTTGCGGTCTTCTTGGCAGAGATGCTGTTCATGCTGGCATGGCTGGAAAAACTAAACTTCTGATTAGTTTTTGGAATAATCATTATGTTCATATACCAATGGATGCATCAGCAGGAAAAAGAAAAAGTATAGACCCCCAGGGAAGGTTATGGCAGTCAGTTCTTGAAGCAACTGGTCAGGAAGACTTTTTCTAACGTTTAATTTCGACAAATTTTCTGTTTTGAATGGTTAAATAGTATAGATCTTTGTGAAGGTCTCCTTTTTCATCAAAAAAGGTTTTCCCGGTAACGCCATCAAACACTTTATTACTTGCAATTTGATTTCTTAACTCTTCTTTTGTGTTTACTTCGCCATTACCAAGTATTTCAAATAGTATTGAAGCTGTATCATATGCTATTGCCTCAATAAATGCAGGCTCATAACCATATAAATCAGTAAAATTCTTTGAGAACTTTTTTACACGCTTATTTTTACTCTCAGAAAAATATCCTTCCATTATTACAGAACCCTTATTATATCCAGTAGCATCTTGAATCAGATTCTGGTGATGCCATAATTTAGTGCCAAGCAGATAGACATCTTTTATATCATTATATACAAGCTGAGGAAGAATCTGAGCAATGTTGGTTGAAGAATCTGGAATAAATATTGCCTTAAAATCAATTTCTTTTTTTTTGTCTTTTTCTTTGTTTCCTAAATCAGATTTATCAAGATAATACTCACCGGAAATTTTCTTTAAAGGTTTAGCAAAATCCGTATCTTTGGGATCATATGATTCAACAGCTCTTATTTCTCCACCTACTTCTTCAACCATATCCCAAAAAAGATTCATATATTTTTCCCCATACCTATCTTTTGGATATAAAATTGCAAATTTTTTAACATTAAGATCAGCAAAAGCATAAGATACTAGTGCCTTTGTTTGAAGTTCGGGGGTTAAAAAATTTGAAAAAAGATATTTTTCTTCTAAAAGGTTCAATTTTTTCTGGGTCATTGCAATCATGGGTGTTTCATTTATTTCAGCAATTTTACCCGCAGATACAGCAGTGACCATTGGTCCTATTATTGAAGAAACTCTTTTGTCACAAAGTTCTTGTGCTACCTCAACAGCTCTTTCCTTTTCCCCGCCAGTATCTTGAATTAAAATGACCAATTTTTTATTATATTTTTCCTGGAAATCCTTCAAAGCAAGCTCAATTCCGCTCAAAGCTTTTTGACCAAATTCTTTGTATTTCCCTGACAAAGGAAGAAGGCAACCAATAATATCTTTGTTAAACATATTCTCTTTTGCAAGTTTCAACAATTCGCATATTTCCACATAATGTTCATGGAATGGATATTTCTTTTCAAAAGATGAAAAAATTTGTTTTGCTTTAGTAAAATTTTTTATCATTATATAATTCAAGCCGATCTGATACATAAGATAGGGTTCAATTGCAGTAAACTTATCCATCTCATATAATTCTTCAAGCAATAAAATATTTACATTGGGGAAAAGCTGATTAATTTTGTCTATAATTATGGGTCTTTGAGCAAACGTGGCTATACTTAAACCTCGATTATAAGCAGCAAATGTTTTTTTGATTTCTCCTTCAAATAAAAATTTTTCAGCCTCTTGCATTAATATTTTATAAAGTACTGCCTGCTGTTCCTGATCAGACCAATCTATGTCATCTCGATCAAAAATATCTTGTTCAGAAATTGGAATTTCCGTTGGCTTACCATCTATAATAGGTTTTTCAAGCTTTTTCGTTGCACAGGAAGACAATAAAAAAATTGAAAATATTATAAGAAAAAGGAGGAATAAACTCTTTTTTTGGAAAACTTTGCTTTTCATAATAATTAAATTCTTTTTAAGTAAGTAATTAGTAATTTATAAAATTAAGAGGATATATAAATTATTGAAATAAGTCAAAGATATCATTTTAAAAACAGCAATTCTCGGTGAATCATATTCAGCAATTAAATTGAATTATTTATATTGATTGTATAAAGCCAATACAATTATGCGTATAGGTTATACAAATTCTGGTGGTGTTTGACATACGCCATGGTGTGACCACGAATAATTCTGATTTTTATATAAATCTCCCATTTTGTACAGCTCTCCCCCACAGAAAGCGTCATGGTTTCCCTATATACAACAACCGTCTATTAGTATATGGTTAAACAGGTTTTGTGTAAATTATTGATCATGAAAACTTCTGAAAAACTTGGTTTGGGAATCTATGCTATAGCTCTTAAATAAAGATATTCTGATGGTAAAGGATTTTGTGTAAAAATCACGACAGAAGGTGAATATGATAAAATCAAAATTTGAAAGCCAAAAAGAAAAGGGTAAAATTGCTCTAATAGCTCTCCTTTTAGTTGGTTGCGTCCTGCTTACCTGCTATTTCCATCAAAGACTTAACACCCACGTGATGGTTACTCATCTATATTATATTCCAATTGTTTTGGCATCATTTTGGTGGGGAATAAAAGGCTTAGCTGTGCCAGTGTTTTCAGCCATGTTCCTTTTAACTCATTTTTTTTTCTTTAACGATAGTATAGTGCATGCTCCAATCCTTGTGGATTATTTCCGAGCGGTCATATTTATCGTTATTGGTGTTGTTATTTCTCTGTCAAGTGAAAGGCTTGCAAAAAACACAAAGGAACTGATTCTGTCGGAAGAGAAATATCGGATTATGCTTGAACAGTCAAATGACATGATTTGGACATTGGACACAGGTGGTAATTTTACTTTCTTTAACAAGCGTTCTGAAGAATTAGTCGGCATCCGACTTGAGAATTGGGAGGGCAAATCATTTGTTCCGCTCGTTCTTGAAGAAGACTTGCCGAATGTGCGTAACGCCTTCCGTGAAACTTTGAAAGGAACGCCCCAGCAATACGAAGTACGGATGAAAAAAAAGGACGAAGACCTTCTCGTTCTCTCCGTCAATACTGCCCCTATCACGAAAGCAGGTAACATTATTGGCACCGTCAGTTTTGGGCGTGATATCACTGAGTACCGGCAAGCGGAGAAGGCATTGATAAATACACGCAACTACCTGGACAATCTTTTCAACTATGCCAATGCGCCTATTATTGTCTGGGACCCGACAACCAGGATTACTCGATTTAACTGTGCTTTTGAATACCTCACTGGTCGTACTGCCGATGAAGTCATCGGTCAGGAACTGCACATGCTCTTTCCTGAATCAAGCAAAGACGAATCACTACACAAGATTTCAGGTACTTTGGATGGTGAATACTGGAAGTCGGAGGAAATTTTGATTCTTTGCAAAGGTGGTGCTGTGCGGACAGTACTCTGGAACTCAGCTAATATTTATGCTGAGGACGGCGTTACCGTCATTGCCACAATTGCCCAGGGCATGGACATCACCGAGCGCCAGCGCATGCAGGAGAACCTACTGAAGAGTGAAGAATTTAATAAAAGCATTATTGAGAGCAGCAATGATTGCATAAAAATACTGGACCTTGATGGACGACTGGAATTTATGAACGCGGGCGGACAGAAACTGCTGGAAATTGAGGATATCGGGCTTTACCTGAACCAATCCTGGACTGATTTTTGGAAAGGCCCAGACCACAAAGCAGCCCTTGATGCCGTTTCAATGGCCAAAGATGGGCGTAAAGGTCACTTCCATGGCTTTTACCCAACAGAAAAGGGCATGAAAAAATGGTGGGATATTATCATCACCCCTATCTGCGATGAATATGGAGAAGTTAAACAACTGCTTGCCGTTTCCCGTGACATCAGCAGCCAAAGGAATATAGAGGAGCAGCTCCGACAAGCCCAGAAGATGGAATCTGTGGGGCGCCTTGCAGGCGGGGTGGCTCATGACCATAACAATGCGCTCAGTGTGATCATGGGTTACACGGAAATGATCATGACTGATGCAGATCCAACAGGGTCATTGTATGCCAACCTCAATGAAGTTCTCAAGGCTGCTGGACGTGCAGCAGATGTTACCCGACAACTGTTGGCCTTTGCCAGAAAGCAGGCCATCGCTCCCAAGGTACTTGACCTGAACAAGAATGTGGAAAATATGTTTAAAATGCTTCGGCGCCTTATCGGCGAGGACATTGATCTTGCCTGGCTTCCAGGAAAAAACCTTTGGTCCGTCAAAATAGACCCCTCCCAGATCGACCAGATCATGGCCAACCTGTGTGTCAACGCCCGGGACGCCATCGCAGGAGTTGGCAAGGTCACCATCGAAACGGACATCATGGTCTTGGATGAAGCCTATTGTGCCGACCACACAGGTTTTATTCCCGGTGAGTTTGTTCTGCTGACCGTAAGTGACAATGGCTGCGGCATGGACAAGGAAATACTGAAGAACATTTTTGAACCATTTTTCACCACAAAAGATGTAGATAAGGGCACTGGTCTTGGGTTGGCCACAGTCTACGGCATCGTCAAACAGAACAAGGGATTTATAAATGTCTACAGCGAACCGGATAAAGGAACGACCATCAAAATTTATCTGCCACGGCATGAGGGCAAAGCTGTCGAAATCCAGAGGGAAAGCACGACAGAAATCCCGCAAGGCCGCGGTGAGACAATCTTGCTGGTGGAGGATGATCTACCAATCCTGAAACTTGCTCAGAAAACCCTCGAAGGACTGAATTACATCGTTTTGATCGCAGGCACACCAAAAGGGGCTATGAGGCTGGCCAAGGAGCATACAGGTGAAATTCATCTACTAGTCACAGACGTGATAATGCCCGAAATGAACGGACGTGAACTATCAGAGCAACTGCAATCCTTTTCCCCTGAGCTCAAGTGCATATTCATGTCTGGATATACGTCCAATGTCATCGTAAATCACGGAGTCCTGGACAAGGGGGGTCACTTAATTCAAAAGCCATTCTCCAAAAACGATCTGGCAACAATAGTCAGAAAAGTATTGGATAGGGGGAAAAGTTGATTTTTAATTAAAATCTACCCCTATATTTTGAGCTTGGAATAGTTTAGGGTACCAAGACAGATGCAGTATGGGTTAAACCAATGCATCAAAATTTATAATATTTTATGTTAAATTTTCTTATGGCAGATATCCGGTTTTAAAAAATTTACAACCAATTGAGATGCTTTTTCAATTTCAGTTGGTTTTAGCCAGATAATATTTTTTTCTTTTTTAAACCAGGTAAACTGTCTTTTTGCAAATCGCCTTGTATCACGTTTTAAAAAACGAAGGGTTTCATCATAATCCGTGATATTATTAAAGTAATCACAAATATGCTTATACCCAATAGATTGCATTGCTTTTAATTTATTAGAGTACCCCATATTTAGGAGTTCTTTTACTTCATTTAAGAACCCTTGTTCCATCATTCTGTCAACTCTTTTATTAATTCTGTCATAAAGTATTTCTCTAGGCAAATAGAGAGCAAGCTTTAGTGAAGAATATCGGTCATCTTTAAAGTCATGCTTTTTAACCTGCACTGACTTTACTATGCCAGTACTTTCATAGACTTCAAGGGCATTTATTACTCTGAAAGAATCATTGGGATGAAGTTTTTCTGCAAGGGATGGATCCAATTTTGTAAGTTTTTTATAAAGGTAATCGTTCCCAAATTCTTCTAACTCTTTATTAAGTTTTAAAATAATCTCTGCATCAGATTTTCTGGATTGAAAAAGACCATAAAGAAGTGCTCTTATATAAAGCCCTGTTCCTCCGGCTACAATTGGCAATTTGCCTCTTTTAGAAATATCCGATATTGCTTTATCGGCAAATTCAATATATTTTCCTGCATCAAAATCCTCATCAGGCTCCACAATATCAATTAAATGATGACTTGCCATTTTTTGTTCATCAATATCAGGTTTAGCAGTACCAATATCCATTTTTTTATAGATCTGCATGGAATCAGCACCCACAATTTCTCCTGAGAATAGGCTTGCAAGTTTGATAGCAAAGCCTGTCTTACCTATTCCTGTGGGACCGCATATGACAAGTATTTTTTTTTTCATATTCTTAGATTTAGTCCGAGCAATTATGGAGCTGGGAAAAGTGAAATTGGAAAATTTTTTATTCTGCTCAACACCACCTTGAAATGCAAAATGGCGTTGAGTCGTATCTATTCAAACATTTTAGTATTCTTTAGGAGTCTTATTAATTTCCTCAAGAGTAAATACAGGACCATCTTTACAGACAAGCTCTTTTCCAATATTACACCGCCCACACATTCCAATACCACACTTCATTCTATTTTCAAGGGACATTATAATCTGATCAGGTTTATATCCCAATTTTTCCAGGGAAGGCTGTGTAAATTTAATCATGATAGGAGGTCCGCAAACAATAGCATATGAATCTTTATCAGCTTTTGGTGCTTTTTCTTCAACAATGGTAGGAACAAAACCTGTATTATATTTCCAGGTCGGGTCATCAGTGCCGTCAACCGTAATATGCATGTTAATATCATCACGCTTTTCCCATTCATAAAGCTCATCTCTGTAAAGCAACATTCCCGGGGATCTTGCACCGTAGACAACATCAATATTTTTAAATTTAGATCGATTTTCTTCTTTCAGCATATATACGATAGATGATCTTAAAGTTGTAAATGCAAATCCACCACCAATAATCACAACATTTTTATTTTCAAGTAGGTCCCAGGGATACCAGTTGCCAAGAGGGCCCCTGATTCCCATAATATCTCCAACTTTCATATTATGAAGATAGGAAGTTACAACTCCGGTTTTAAAAACAGTAAACTTGACAAATCCTTTTTCAGTGGGAGAAGAAGCTATACCAATAGGGATTTCACCTATACCTGGAATTGAAAGTTCAGCAAATTGCCCTGCGTGGTATGAAAATTTTTCTTCATCACCTTCATTTAAAAATACAAATTTAAATGTTTTTAGGGATTTATCCTCTGTAGCTATTTGAATATCATCAATGCGAACCGGATACGGCAAATAGGGGTTTTCCATGTGTTTCCTCCTTTGTTCGCTATTCTTGTTTCTCATAAGAGTTCATAGTGTTACATACCTCGCGAATATCAATATTAACAGGGCAATGTTTAACACATCTTCCACAACCAACACACATAATCCCCTTATCGTATTTATCAAGGAAATATTTCAGTTTGTGCATAAACCTTTGCCTTACCCGTTGAGTTTTTTCACCTCTTGGGTTATGTCCTGAACCATGCATTGTAAAAAGTGGGTCCATACAGGTATCCCAGTTTCTAAATCTTGAGCATGTCTTACCGCGGGTTTCATCCTGAATATCAAAACACCAGCAGGTCGGACATACATATGTGCATGTGCCACAATTTATGCATGAAAATGCAAGATCATCCCAGAAAGGAGCTTCATACAGTTCCAAAATAGTTTTGTCTTTTATTTTACTTGAATCTATCTTTGAAGTGATGGCTTTTTCAGCTTTTGATTGAAGAGCCTTAATTGTTTTTAATGAGGGCTTTGTATTAGCTGATTCCTCAAATCCAGATGCTTTAAGGAATGTTTCACCCTTATCTGTTAGGACTTTTGCCAGATACTCTTCTTTACAATCAACCAGCAAAATATCAAGACCTTCTTCACCAAATGGACCAGTGTCAGTTAGCGTTGAAAAATCAAAAGCAGATGGTTCATTAATGGCAAGCCCTATAAATGTTGTAGCTTCATATGCATCACACCAATACGGATCACGATAATCCTCAGTATCAAAATTAAGTTTGACAAGTTGGATGGCTTTTGCATCATATGGTCTGATACCAAGGACTGCTCGAGGCGAATAGTTGGTGTCAGGTCGTTTTAATATGTGATGATCTTCTATAGATTCATCTAAAGATCCTCCAAGGATTTTTTCAGTTTGTGGAAAAATTACAGATTTAGCTGATAACACAGAATCTGTGTATTCCATCTCAGGAAACATTCCTTGTTCAAGTTCTTTAAAAATAACTATTGTTTTATCTTTTACAGGACCAAAAAGTTTATATGCTTCCCTTGACTTATCAATACCTTTGGTCCAGCTATTTTTATCAATTTTTATGACTTTCATATTACTGCCCTTTTACTTTACTTGATAAACTCATCAGGATCTTCCGGGTTAAATGTATCCAATGGAGGTCTTTGTTCCAGAGTTAGTCCTGCTTCCCAACCATAAATCTCCAAGGCATCTTTATTAAGCTTTCTTGTAAAGTCCCTGACCTTGATATCCATGGGACAGGCCTGTTCACATGCACCACAATCAGTGCATCTTCCTGCACAATGATATGCCCTTAAAAAATGAAAGGTTCTTACATCAATATTATTCTGTCCTTTGCCAACCCATTGGGGATCTGATTCATCAACAAAGCATGTTGGGCAATAACAAAGAGGGCAAGCATTTCTACAGGCATAACACCTGATGCAATTTTCAAGAAGATTCTCAAAATGATTCCATTTTGCATCGGAATCCATTTCTTCTATTTTACGAACATCTTTAAACGGATCATCTATCTTTTGCTCAGTAACAAGATCTGCAACTAAGTCATCATAGATAACAGGATTTCTGTGAGTACATGTTTCGCAATTGGATGCCAGGAAATCATTTTTTACAATATTTTGTTCAGAAGATTTGGTCTTTAAAGTTATGGTATCTCCTTCTTCTGAGTAGCTAAGTATTTCACCATCAATGGAAGAAGAAATTTTTACTTTATCTAACATGCCTGTACAGGGGACTCCGATTATGTGAAGTTGTTCCCTTGAAATTTTATTTTCAATAATATGTGTTACAATGTTTCTCGAATCACAACCTTTTGCAACAATACCTATTTTACCTTTTTGATTGGAAAGGTAATTTGCAAGATTAATTGAACAATTGCTATTCCATACAAATTCTAAAGCCTGTTCAGGGGTTCTTGCAACCTGAGGACTTGTGGCCATTGGTATTGTTCCCTGGTTAAAACCAATAACCATATCCACCTTGTTATCCTTTAAAAGATTGGAGGCAAGTTCCCTGATTTTTTTTGTATAACTATCCATGTAACTAACCTCTTAAGCTTGTAATTTAACAAATTTATTATTTGGACCAAGTGCCTCTACTGCCTCTGTAACTTCCTTAACAACATCAACAAACTTTTTAGCTTCAGCACTGGATACCCAAGAGAAATGCAAACGGTCTTTTTCAATTCCCATGTGTTCTAAAAGATTGCCAGCAAGAGCAAATTTCCTTCTTGCATAATAATTACCATCCAGGTAATGACATTCACCAGGATGTCAGCCTGAAACCCATACGCCATCAGCACCCTCACGAAATGC
Organism: Desulfobacterales bacterium; assembly: GCA_023143455.1. Taxonomy (GTDB): domain Bacteria; phylum Desulfobacterota; class Desulfobacteria; order Desulfobacterales; family Desulfobacteraceae; genus JAIOSM01. The sequence goes on along the minus strand of JAGLHT010000008.1, from coordinate 51,405 downwards.
AGATAGTATGAATTTAGGACTCATTCGACCGGTACAGGGGATTCTGACTACACGTATATCTGCCGGATACTGCATCCTTGATACACCTGCAAGATCAGCAGCACCATAGCTGCACCAATTACATAAAAAGCTAATAATTTTAATTTTCTTTTCTGTCATACCTTATATCTCCTTATACAGCAGCTTCTGCTGAATCTTTTTTATATACTTGAATGGTATTGGTACTTCCTTTATCGCTTTCATCATTCAAAGCAAAGATCTGGGCAAATATTTGATTTGTGTCAAAACCTTTTAAATGAAGAGCTCCGGATCTACAAGAAGCAACGCATAGACCGCATCCTTTACAGAGAACTGGGTTTATCTCGGCTTTACCTTCAAAACGACCTTCTTTAGTGAATGTAGGCGCACTAAAAGGACAGATAGATACACAAACACCGCACGAGCTGCATATCCCCTGATCAACATAAGCAACGGTTCCCTGCATATTCATGGTTTTTTTAGCAAGAAGAGTGACAGCTCTTGTTGCGGCTGCCTGGGCCTGGGAAATGGATTCATCTATTGGTTTTGGTGCATGGGTAAGTCCACATATAAAAACACCATCTGTTGAACAATCTACCGGTCTAAGTTTTGCATGGGCTTCCATGAAGAAGCCATCCGCATTTTGGGTGGCTTTATATAAGGGTCCAAGTTTGTTATTTTTTTCCGGAATAATAGCAGAAGCTAAGACAACCAATTGCGCTTTAATCTCCATCTTGCGTCTTAAAGAAGTATCTGTAAAAAGAATTTGCAGATAATCCTCCTCAGAATTAACTGAAAAATCTTCATTAAAATCAAACTTAATAAATTGAATCCCAATATTCCTGGCTTCAGTATATAAATCCTCTCTTAATCCAAAAGGACGCATATCTCTGTAAAGAATGTAAACATTCATTTGCGGGTTTAATTTTTTAAGCTGCAAAGCATTTCTGATAGATTGAGTACAGCATACTTTTGAACAATATGGTCTTTCTTTAATCCTTGATCCCACACATTGGATAAAAACCGCAGTATTTTTTTCTTTTAAATCCAAATTTTCATTTACTAACAATTTATCAAATTCAAGACCAGTTATAACTCTTTCATCTTCATTGTACTGGTATTGATCCGACTTAAATTCTGATGCACCTGTTGCTATAATGGTAACACCATGTTTTAAAGTCTCATCTTTGCTATTTTTATTAATATGAGTTTCAAAACTGCCAACAAAACCGTCAACACCAGTAATTTCAGTATTTAAGTGAATCTCAATCAGATCATTTTTTTCAACAGATTTGATCAAAGCAGACAGATTTGTCTGAATATCTTCACCCTGCCATGTTTTATAAAGATTGTTTGCCTGACCTCCAAGCTTGCTTTCTTTTTCAATTAAATGAGTATGATATCCCTGCTGGGCAAGAGTTTGCGCAGCTGTAATACCGGCAACTCCGCCTCCAACAACCAGACCTGATTGATCAATCTCAAGCTTTGGCTCTTCAAGGGGTGCATGTAATGCCACTTTAGCAGTTGTCATTCTAACAAGGTCTTTTGCTTTTTCAGTTGCTTCTTCTTTTGCCTCGGCATGAATCCAGGAGCACTGATTACGAATGTTTGCCATATCAAAAAGATATTTATTTATGCCTGCATTTGTTAAAGTTTCCTGGAAAAGACCTTCATGGGTTTTTGGAGTACATGCAGCAATAACAACTCTGTTTAGCTTTTTCTCTTTTATAACATCTGTAATTGCATCCTGGGTATCCTGGGAACAGGAAAACATATTCTCCTGAGCAAACTCAACATAAGGGAGCTTTTTAGCCATCTCAACAACGGCAGGAACATCTACAACACCGGCAATATTAGTACCACACCTACAGACAAAAACACCAATTCTTGGGGCTTCACCTGTAACATTTATTTCTTCAATTTTTTCTTTTGTTTTGGTTAAAGACCACCTGGATTCAGCAAGGTTAATACCAGCCATACCTGCAGCAGCAGAGGACTCAATAACAGAAGAAGGGATATCTTTAGGCGCTTCAAATGCTCCGCAGACGTAAATACCTGGCTTGGAAGTTTTAACGGGCTCAAAGCTGTTTGTTGTAACAAAATTATAGTGATCAAGACCAATATTCATTTTTTTAGCAAGTTCAATTGATTCATTGCCAATGCACAAACCAACAGACAATACTACAATATCAAATTCTTCTTTTTGTCTTTTACCTGTTTCATCTATATATTGAATAATCTGTGTGCCGGTTTCAGAATCAGGCACAATATTCTGCACTCTTGATTTAACAAATCTGATACCAGACTCATCTTTTCCTCTATTGTAAAAGTGCTCATAATCTTTGCCATGGGTTCTCACATCCATATAAAAAATAGCAGTGTCCAAAGAATCATGACTATGTTCCTTGGCAAGCATCGCCTCTTTTACTGCATAGGTACAGCATACTGATGAACAATACCCATTTGCACCCAAATGATTATCTCTTGAGCCTACACATTGCAACCATGCTATTTTCTTTGGCTCTTTATTATCTGAAGGTCTTACAAGGTGCCCTCCATAAGGACCTGAAGAGGAAAGCATTCTTTCAAACTCAAGGCTTGTAACAATATTTTTATTATTTTTGTAGCCGTAAATATCATGTTCACCAGGATCATAGGGTTTGCAACCAGATGAAATTATGATTAAGCCGACATTTAATGTAACTTCTTTAGCCTTATCTTCATAATTAATAGCTTTTGTTGGACAGACTTCTTCACACTTCTTACATTTACCCAGTGTAAGATAAATACAATTTTTAGCATCAATTGAATATTTTAAAGGAACTGCCTGAGGATATTTAACGTATATTGCTTTTCTTTTTCCAAGTCCTTCCTCATATTCATTATCCACTTTTTTTGGACATTTTTCAGCGCACAGACCACAGGCAATACATTTATCCATATCAACATATCTTGGGTGTTGAACAACATCAACACTAAAATTGCCTGCTTCACCTGTAACATTTTTAACTTCAGTAAGAGTTAGAAGTTCAATATTTATATGCCGGCCGACCTCGACCAGTTTAGGTGAAATAATTCACATTGCACAATCATTGGTTGGAAAGGTCTTATCAAGTTGTGCCATGATACCGCCAATGGACGGTGACTCTTCAACAAGATAAACATAGTACCCTGAATCAGCAGCATCAAGCGCAGCCTGCATACCAGATATACCTCCACCAACAACCATTATTGAACCTATTTTTTCTTGGGACATTTTATCTCCTAAAACCACTCTTTATTATTTGCATTATAATGATTTTTTATTTAACTTTTTCTGGTTCGGCTTCTGTTTCAACCTTTTTTTCACTTACTTTTACACCAGCCTTTTTTTCCTTTTTTGCTTTTTTAACTTTCTTTTCCTGGGTTTCAAAAAGCTTTTGAAAAGCCAGGTTTAAAGTTTCATCTTTCTGATCATTTTCTATACCAAGAGCCTCCTTGCTTATACCCAAACGAAGTCCTAATAGCTGTGTATAGAGGATTGAAGGAAGATTGTAAACATTTCCGCGTTTTGATGCTATCTGATCCTGTATTTTATCAAATTGCATCTGACACCAAGGACATGCAACACACAAAAAATCTGCCCCGGCATTTTTAGCATTACTAATCTTTTTTTCTGTTAAGTCATAGGACAGATTATCATTTATCCCAAGCACCGGAGCACCGCAGCAATCAAGTTTTGACTCCCATTCAATACTTTTAGCACCTGTAACATTTACAAGATTATCAAACAAAGATGGATTAGCAGGGTCATCAAAGTCCATAATATCAGAAGGACGAAGCGCATGACACCCATAATGAGTTGCTATATTGAGTTCTTTGTATTTATCAATAATTTTTTCTTCAATCACCTTTATGGTAATATCATTATGCAAGATTGACAATAAGTGGTTGATAGTAGCAGTTCCCTGATACTGAAGACCTTCTTTTGACAAAATTTTGTTAACCTTTATTTTAGCTTCATTATTTTCTTTTAACATAGCATCGGCTTTTTTCAAGCTTCCAAAACAACACTTACAAAGAATTAAAAGATCAAAGCTTTTTTTTTCAGCAATAGCAATATTCCTTGCTGAAGATAGAAGCCATCCAGCCTGGTCAATATTTTTCAATGGATAACCGCAACAATTAAAGCTATCTATATCTGCTACTTCAATATTTAATTTTTTAAGCACAGCTTTTGCTGAAAGTTCGTATTGTTTAACTTTTACCGGTATATTACATCCAATAAATAAAGCAAATTTTTTCATATTCTTTTCCATTGTATAGTTATCATATGTAAAGTTGTCAAAAATTAAAGCTCAAATTAAGGCTCTTTATCATTATTATTAAAACAATCTTTTGAAATCTGATTTTTCAATTCAAAAAAGATATCTGTTACTTTAACATTTTGAGGGCAATGTTCCTGACACTGATAACATGTCAAGCAATCCCATAACATTTCAGACCCAAGCGCCAGATCTTTTAATCCAAGCCCTAATGACCTCATTATTTGGTGTGGAAGAAGATCAACATAATCTTCCGGGTTTTCATAATTCATGACAACAGGACATACATTAGTGCAGTTTTCACAAGAGAAACAGGACGAAAATGTGTTATCAACTAATGAGATATCGTTATTTTCATTATTGTCAGCGGAAGTTAAAGATAAGACATCGTCAGAATGCTTTACTTTATTATATTTTTTAGCAATAACCGCTTTTACTTCTCTAGCAGGTGAATCTAAAAGAGAAGTTTGAAATTCGTCCTGACTGTATGTTCGATTATAAGAATAAGGGGTAAGTACAAGTGGTGTTACAATAGACCCGTTTCTGATAAATTCTTCTCTTACATCATACCACAGTTCTCTTAAATTAATGCCGGCGGGACAAACAACAGTACACCGTTCACAGCTTGAACAAAGATAGATACCTTCTTGAATTGCTGCAAAATCTTTTGAATCAACAGTTTTATTTATAACCCATTTTCTTAATGACATCATTCTTTCTGATGGCAATATATTAGCATTGTCTAGAGTATCGAAAGCAGGAGCTACTGAACAATTAGTGGAGCAGGTACTGCAATGAACACAAGCATCAAGTTCAATTGCCTGGCGTGTTGCTATGTTTTCAGGGCAGGCTTTATCCCTTTGCATAATAGCAGAAGTAATAAGGCTTATGGGAGTTGAAACAATATGGAGCATTTTAGTAAAAGGAAGAAGCGCTAATCCAAGGAAACATGAAAGAATATGTATATAATAAAAAATGTTTACAGCACTGATACACTCTAATATGTTTCCGACCGGTGAAAATACCTTGGCAACAGCATAGCCGCCAAAAGCAGCTTGAGGTCGAGAATGACAATCCACGCAACTATCATTATGGATTTCTTCACCTACTTCCATTATATCTTCTGGAACTTCAGAAGTGTCATTAGGAGAAACAAGGCTATAATATTTTACCCAATAACTTTCCAATGCAAAAATATCATCTTTGTCATCGAGAGCTGAATATTCCTCTTCCATATTACGGAATTCAGAGTAAGAGATAATTTTACTTCCTTCCAACAAAAATCCTGAAAAAATAATAACTGCAACAATACCTATTGCATATAAATCAGATTTGTTAGTTTTCAGCCTTGGTATTCTCATAAAAAAACGACGGAAAATGGCAATAGATAAACCTACTAACACCATGGCACCAAAGAAATCTCTTAAAAACATATAAGGATTTACAGTTGAATAATAATTAGGGAAAAAAGGGTCTGATATCAGAGTTTCAAGGGCATGCATAAAAAGTAATAGCATAAATCCCCAGAAAATAAGCATGTGCATAAACCAGCGTAGGAAATCCTGTTTAAGAATTTTGTATTGAAAAAGAACATCAATTATAAATACATATATTAAAATAAAAATTTTGGGAGTGATAATAGTTTTTAAAACGCCCTTAAACGCTGAAAATGCTCTTTGCATTAAACCTGCGTTTTCTGCTCTAATTCCTATTTTGAATGAAAACCACTGGGCAATCTTAAATAACAATCCAATAGTCAGTATTATCAGTGAGGAATTTAAAAAAATATCAAATGCCATAAACTAATTCTCCTAAGTTCGCCAAACACATTCAAAAACTCATATGATTTATACAAATCAATAATTTATCGATTCATCCATGTATTTAAATTCATTATTGCTGAAATCTTCTTTTTAGAGCTCAACATGATAACAATTATTAAAATACAACATAGCTGACCTTCTTAAAAGTTTGAAATTATACCTAGGATTTTTTTTTTGGTCAACCTCTTTTCACCACCTTTTCAACTAAAAATAATGATTTTTGTTGACAATAAATAATTGTCTTGTTAATATATGAACAAATGCTCATATGAAGAGGTGTTAAATGGAAATATGCTCAAAAAACTGTATTAATAAAGAAAAAGTTGAGGAAACTGTAAAAACGATTCCAGCCCAGGAAGAGATAAACCAAATGGCAGATATTTTCAAAGCATTAAGTGACCCTTCCAGGCTAAAAATAGTTCTTGCTATCTTAAACCAAGAGCATTGTGTTTGCGAGATTGCTACAATTTGTGGTCAAACAGATTCGGCAATATCCCACCAGCTTCGTATTTTGCGGACATTAAAAATTGTGAAAAATCGGAGAGAAGGTAAAGTGATTTACTATTCCCTTGAAGATGAACATGTCATATCAACGATTAACATGAGTCTTGACCATGTCAGACACTAATAGGTGAGGCTTTGAAAGTAAGGAAGCATCTAATATGATTACAATATATCAAATTTTAATTGAATCCTGGAATATTTACCTGGATGTTGCGATATACATGCTGTTTGGTTTTTTTATAGCAGGAATTTTATATGTTTTTTTTAAAGCAGACAAAATTAAAGAATATCTAGGATCCGGTAGAATAAAACCTGTAATTTTATCTGCCCTTTTTGGAATCCCAATTCCATTATGTTCCTGTGGTGTTGTACCGGTAGCAATAGGGTTAAAAAAACAGGGGGCCAATAGTGGAGCAGCACTCTCTTTTATGATTGCCACACCAGAATCAGGTGTTGACTCCATTGCTGTGTCTTATGCCATGCTTGACCCGATCTTGACAATAATTCGCCCGATTGCAGGATTTATTACAGCAGTTTCAACAGGAATTGCACAAAACTTTTGGGGAACCGAAAATACAGTTGTAAAAAATACTTCAATAGAAGAAACAAAAGGCTGAGGCTGTACCAACTCAGGTGCAGTTGCACCGAAAACCAAAGAAAAATTAATTAAGAAACTGATAGTCGGCCTTAAATATGCTTATGGTGAACTTCTGACAGATATTGCCAAACCATTTGTAATAGGGATTTTTATAGCGGGTATCATCACCTTTTTTTTCCCTGATAATATTACAGAACTGGCTAATGAACACCAATTATTCTCAATGCTTGTTATGCTAATAGTTGGTATTCCAATGTATGTCTGTGCTACATCCTCAACACCAATTGCAGCAGCATTAATACTAAAAGGGTTAAACCCTGGCGCAGCACTGGTTTTTCTACTTGCAGGTCCTGCAACCAATGCTGCAACTATTAATATTGTAAGAAATGTATTTAACAATAGAACTCTTGTAATATATCTGACAATGATATCTGTCTGCTCAATCACCATCGGCTTTTTTGTTGATTGGGTGTACAAATTCTATGACATTCAGGCAAACGTTACTGTGGGCATGGCATCAGAACTGATCCCATATAATATCCGACTTGTTGCAGCTATTTTATTGACAGCACTTATAATCTATAACGGATTAACTAACTTATGGCAACAAACCAGACACGCACATTCCCATTAGGCATTATCACAGCCGCCATTGGAAGAACTACACTCATTACTTGTCGATTTTGATTCTTTTGTGACTGCTTGGCAACTGCATGAATAGAATATTACAAATTTTGATGCATTGGTTTAACCCATGCTGCTTGTAATGCAGCCAAGATTTGATATGATAATTTTAAATTCTATACGTAACAAAATGACGATTGAAATTTTATAAACCATAACCTTTATTTTTATCCAAAGAAACAGTCCGGGTTATCGAAAAAAGTATTTCAGATTGTATTGGTATCTTTAAGGTTTTCAATCCCTGAAAACTCTGAATATGGATAATTATTCATAAGTATATATCCACAACAACATAGCCGGAAGTAAACATTTATGACCGTTTGGGTAGCCCTCAGATTATCAATTTTTCCATTGACAACCCCTACCTCACATAATATCAACAAAAATAGAGGGTCACTTTCATAAGAGATACATTGGCAGATATTAAAATTTTCATAAAATAATTTGGCTTTAATGCTTATTACACTTCATTGAGAATTGCTGTTTGTTGGACAGCATTAATTGTAATATAGCTGAATAAATTTCTATAATCCTTGAATGCCAACAGGCTGTTTTACAACTATCAGGAGCATTTTAAACTGCGTCACTGCTGAAACAGAATGAGGAGTATTAGCTGGCATAACAACAACCTGACCTGCAACTGCAGAAATCTTTTTACCATCTATATTAATCATGGCTTCACCATCTAAAATCTGCACCATAGCATCTCCGGGTGATGTATGTGCGCTAATTTCCTCTTTTTCATCAAAGGCAAAAAGCGTAATATTAATACTTGGTTTACTTGCAAGTGTTCTGCTGACTACCCTGCCCTCCTCGTAATCAACCATTTCTTTTAAATCAATTATTTTTGAAAATGAAATATTTTTAATCAGCTCATTTTTTGTTGTCATTCATTCCTCCTATATAATTAATAATTAGTTTATTTAATCCATTCCACATCACTTGAGCTAAACTTAAGAACTACTTTTTTTCCTGGATAAAGGTCAAGATTACTGATTTGATCAGGAGTTACTCTGAGTACAAAAGTTAGATCATGAACAAAAACTGTGACCATAATATCCCCTCTTTTTTCTTCTAGAAGCATGGAAACGATATGACCTGACAATTGATTGTGAAATATTTTGTCTGTGCTTTCAAAAAGCTCAATAGTGATATTTTTTTTCCTGATAATAACAGCTATGCATTCTTTTTTTTGAGTGACATCAAGAGTGATAATTTGCCCATCATCAAGTTTTTTGACAACTTTGTCATCCAGATTTTCAAAGGGTCCTGATATAATATTTTCTATACCAGTTGCAAATATATTCCCTTTAAAAAGAGAAAACTGCTTGTCACTAATGGAATAAAGCCATTGCAGATCATGACTTGCAATGACAAGGGTGGTACCCCAGACATCTCTCGCTTTTAAAGATGCTTTGCGGATCAGTTTGGCGCTTTCTGTGTCTACGCTTGCAGTTGGTTCATCTAGGAGCAACACTTCAGGTTTTAATATGAGTCTTGCAGCCATTGCAACTCTTTGCGCCTCTCCTCCTGACAATTCATGCCATTTTCTTAAAGCAAAATCTTTGAAATCAAGACCTACATTATTAAGAGCTTCTATTACTCGCTTTTCAAGTTTATCTGTATCTTTTCTGATTTTTAAACCATAGGAAATATTTTCAAAAACAGTTCGTTTTAAAAGATAGGGCTTTTGAGTTAAAAGAGTCACCTTTGATCGGATAGTTGATGAAAATGGAAATTCTGGACGCCCTTTATAAAAGATTTGTCCAAACTTTGGTTTTTCAGCAAAGGCCAGAACACGTAAAAGTGTGGTTTTCCCTGACCCATTTGGACCGATCAATCCGGTAATGGATCCTTTTTCAATTTTTAAATCATCAATCTCAAGTACTTTTGTATCCCCATAAAAATGACGAATCTCTTTTAAATAGTATATCAGATCTTTTTTTGTCATTTTTTTATTGCTTCCTTAAAAAAGAAAGAGAGAGGTTCACTATAAATGCAATAGTAATAAGGACAACTCCCAGAGCAATGCCATCTGCAAACATACCTTTGTTAGTTTCAAGGGCAATGGCTGTTGTAATTGTTCTAGTATGATATTTAATGTTTCCGCCCACCATCATGGATATACCTACTTCAGTTAACACTCTGCCATAGGCTGTGACTGCTGCTGTCAAGATTCCATATCTGACTTCCCATAGGCAAGTAGCAATAATATTGCGTTTGCCTGCACCAAGGCTAACAAGAGTCAATTTAAGATCCTGATCAATATTTTCGACAATGGAGGCAGTGATTGCTGTTACTATTGGAAAAGCAAGAATAGTCTGTCCAATCGCAATCCCTGTCAGGGTGAAAAGAAGACCCAGCTCCCCCAAAGGTCCCTGACGGGAAATAAATGCATAAACTGCAAGACCGATAAAAACCGTAGGAAGGGCAAGGAGAGTATCAAGAATTGTTCTTAAGTGTTTTTTCCCTTTAAAATCAAAATATCCTATAAGAAATCCGCAGGGCAGACCTGCTCCAACGCTCAGAAGCATGGAAATAGTTGATACTTTTAAAGTCGCTAAGACTGCTGTCCAGGTAGAATAGTCGCCGCTTATCAGAAGCTCAATAGCCTTGATAAAGCCTGCAACAATAAAATCCATAATTCCCTTTTACTATTTAGCGTTTGGTATAAATAATTTTTTCCCTATAAGTCTAAAGTCTTTTATCAAATTCTGGGCGTTTGGGGAAGCCATCCAGCCTGAGAATTTAAGTGCCAGATCGTATTTTGCATTGGGACAATTTTTCGGATCAAGGGTTAAGACACTATATTGATTTAACAGAATGCTGTCTCCTTCAACCAGAACTTTTAAAGTTGCATTGCCACCCTTCTGGGATTGATATTTTATATATGTACCTCTATCTGTCATGGTGTAGCCATCTCTTTGTTCTGCAACACTTATACTGGCAAGCATTCCCTGCCCTGTCTGTACATACCATTTTTCTTTGTCTGGTTGTGAAATGCCGGCATTTTTCCATAGGAGCTTTTCTTTTTTGTTGGTACCAGAGTCATCCCCACGGCTTATAAACACTACTTTTTTGCTTTTAATCATCTTAAGAGCTTCTGATATGTTTTTTCCTTTTATATCGGCAGGATCATTTTCAGGTCCAATGATAACGAAATCGTTATACATAACTTCTCTTCTCTCTTTACCATAGCCATTGGCGATAAATATTTTTTCTGCAGGAGGTGCATGGACGAGCAGAACATCAACATCACAATTCTGTCCTAGCTTCAGGGCCTTGCCGGTTCCTGTGGAAGTCCATTTCAAAGAAATACCAGTCTCTTTCTCAAAATGAGGAATAAGATAATCTAAAAGTCCAGTATTGTCTGTGCTTGTGGTAGTTGCCATCATCAGCTCTTTACTTTTTGCCTGAACGCTGATGGCCATGATCATCAGGAAAATTGTTGCTATACCAATAAAAAGTCTCTTTTTGTTCATTTCTATAGTCCTCTTAAACGTTAAACTTTATTTATTAAAATAAAGTTTAATTACGTCAATAAGAGTTGGTAGTCAACAGTAAATTCAACGGCATAGAAAAATATATAAAATTCTTACTAATACTAACCGATAATTACAACAAACCTACCGATCTTTCAAAAAAAGAGTATGATATTCATCTTCGGAAATATGCTTTTTTAATCTGTCATTAACAAAAAGATAGATTTCTTCAAGCTCCTGATCTGAAAGTCTTGGTATAAGGACTTTTAGAAAAGAATCTTCGGAAAATTTTTGAAGATAAAACATAATTGTTTCTTCATCTGTTTCCCGATCAAGTCCAAAAGCCCCAAGACCTTTATATTGCTGGATAAAAGTATGTGTGTCTTTTTGCATATAAGCTATTCCTTTGACATTCCTTTGATTGAGCTTGCAACAACTTCAACAATGCTTTTTACGTCAAAGTCTAAATCATGGATAACTGCAATATCACGGATTTGATTTTTACAATTAAAACAGCCTGTGACAACCGTTTTTGCACCTGTTTTCTGAATCTGCTCAGCTTTGATTTTTCCCATTCTTTGTCTTATGTGACCTAAATCTCCGGTAGAGGCAAGCCCGCCACCACCACCGCAGCAATAATTATGGACACCATGGGGTTGCATTTCAACAAAATTACTTGTTAATGCTTTGATAACGCGTCTAGGTTCTTCAATCACACCGCCCCTACGTCCTATATTACATGGATCATGATAAGTAACAGGACCTTCAAACAGGTCTTTTTCAAATTCGAGACGTCCTTCTTGTACATATTGATCAATTAGCTCAACAAGAGTGTAAATAGGAAAACTAAATCGCTCGCCTATAATTTTTTCCACCTCATGTTTTAAGACTCGATAGCCATGGCCACATGGAGCAAGGACAAGGCTTTCTGCATTGAGTATTTTTCTTGCTTCAAGTGTTGTGTTTGCCACTTTATAGACATTTTCTTTACTTCCCTGGTAAAATGCATAATTCACTACATCAAAATCATGGGTGGATAATGTATAATCTTCTCCGGCTGCTGAAAGGATCTTTAGCTCATCCATTAATAAAAAAGGAAAGTCTCTTAAGGTCAAGGGATGTGGAATATAAAGAACTTTTGCGTTTTCTTTGTTTATAGGAATTGAAAAGCCTTCTCCCATATCTTCTTCCATTTCTTCAGCCAGCCATTCAATGGTATCAATAAAATCTTCATCAGATAACCCCAGATAATTCCCGGTTAAAAGTGTCGTATTAACAGGTCCCATCAGACCCGAAGGAACTTTTCCAAGTCCAAAAAGCAATGCCCTTGCAACATACATGATTTCGCCGGTATTGATTCCCATGGGGCATGCAAGAGCGCAATTCCCACATAGCGTGCAATTTTCAAAGGCTGCTTTGAACAGAGTATCAAACTTTGGATTGGTCATAGGGTTTCGAGGTTTTCCAAAATGTAGTTTTGATTTTATGGGGTGAAAATATTCTGAAATAACACTGTCTAATTGCTTAATGCGGTTTGCAGGTACAAAATCTTTGTTTTGTTCAGAGCAATAATAATGACAAGCTTTTGCACAAGCACCACAGTTGACACATGCCTTTAGCATGGAAAAGAATTTTGTACTGGTATATCGGTTATAAATATCTCTTAATTTTTCAATATATTCTAAAGCGCTCGGTTCTTTGATAGAATCAGCTGAAGGTGTATTTGTTATAGATTCAATGGATTCAGCAGTCATGTTTAAATTCCTTTAAATAAATTATTTCTTGTGACATTCACCACATGTAGTCGGACCGGCTATCTTTTTTACTTTCTTCATCTGTCTGTGGCATCCGGTGCAGGTTTCATGGCTGGCATCTTTGAGCGCCATGGTATTGCCTTGTTTTTTCTCAGTGTGACATTCAGTACATGCTTCCTCTTCCCCCTCGGAATAGAGAAGCTTGTTTTTTTTGGTATTTAAAACATGGTGGCATTTGGCACAGCTATCAACACCTATCGATTCTTCATGCAAGGTATGATCAAAACTAGGAACAACTCTTTTGGGTGTCACAAGGATGGGAAAACAACAAAGAGCAAAACCAGGTTTAGTTAAATCAGATTTGGCTACATTATTGTCCTGGCCAAATGTGCTGGGCAGCCAGAAGAATATAATTAAGAGTGAAAGTAAAATAATAATAACCCATGACAATTTATATTTCATTTGGACTTCCTTGATTTTGTTTGTCATATTGTTACCAGTCACTAGGTTTTAAGACATTGCCAAAGTCAGCTCCCATATAATATCGGGAAAAGGGATACGCAATCATGTGCATAAGCTTTGAAAATGGAATAATTGCAATTAATATTTCGCTGGACAAGATATGTAGGATCAAGACTGGGCGATAGGGACCAATTTGATGGAAGGCTAAAAATCCAAAAAGAAATGAAACAAACACAGCAATAAGAATCAAGTAATCTGAGATCTGGGTTACCATTCTTACTTCAGGAACAAAAACTCTTCTTAGAAAAAAGAAGATACAGGCAAACAATACAAAAAGTACCATGACATCAGCCATGTTATCTGGAATGTTACCCCAACTAATCTTGTAAGATTCAAACCATAAAACAATATGTGCCAATAAAAAAAGAGGCAGGACAATTATACAGATGTGAAATAAGGTTGTAATCAATGTAAAAACAGGTCTTTCTCTCATAAAACGTGTGGCAAAAGGGATTAACCCAAAGATTACAGCTTTGAACCCGTTGGTCAGATTCTCTCTTGGATAGAGTAGTTTGGGATTTGTCCCCTTTTGGTAAAAGCTTATCAGCCGGAAACAGGAACCAAAAATGAAAATAGCAAATGCAATCATTGCCATGGGTCCTCGAACAAGTTCATAAAAGTCCACTTTATTTTCCTTTTTTTTATTTAATTCCGTTGTTTTATCTAATAGAAGTTGAATATTAAGTCAAGAATATTGATTTGAATTTGTCACATATAGTCACAGCCTTTAAAAAGCGGATATAACCTTTTCAACAGATTTGAAGCTTTTGAATAAGGCACGGGAAAAAAGTGAACAAATCATTGATGTACTGCATTCTTCCCATAAAGGGAAAATGAAAAAACCCCGAACATACAGAAAAAGAGCACGTAAAGATTTCTTATCAGTTACAAAAAGTAATGAGTCATGTGATCTGAAAGATCAAATTAAGGCATATCAGAAACAGCAATAGCTATAATCTTTTTAGTGATGAACCTTAAGAAAATATTAAATAATTTCAAAATTACAGAGCATCTTGAATTGTTCAGGAAGCTCTAATTAAAAGACTTAATTTTATTTAAAAGACTTAAACTTTATATTGACAACAAGCTAAGCTTAGTTTATGGTAAAAAATTATTTAGTAAAGAAATAAATAAGACAGACAGTCTTAAAAATGATAGAAAACTTATTTTTAAACAGGAGGTATTTTTAATGGCAACAGTAGAAACGAATGGAGCGTCATTCGAAATCGATGAGGACGGATTCTTACTTGATTATAGTGCTTTCAATGAAAACTGGATAGAATATGTAAGAACTCAGGAAGGTATTGACGAACTAAATGAAGAGCATTCAAAAGTAATTCAAGTGCTTCAAGACTATTATGAAAAAAATGGTATTGCTCCTATGGTACGCGTTCTTTCAAAACTTACAAAATTCAAACTCAAACATATTTACGAATTATTCCCATCAGGACCTGGTAAAGGTGCTTGTAAAATGGCAGGTCTTCCAAAACCAACCGGATGCGTATAATTCATACCATTCTTTGGAATTAGAATTTTTAAAGCTCTGTAGCCTAATATTTTTTTAAGTTACAGAGCTTTTTTTATGTGTTGTATTTATATTAATTTTGGGTCAATTATGTATTCATTAGATGACACAGACAAACAAATACTAAACAAGATACAGTCAAACTTCCCAACAGATGCAAAACCTTTTTCCAAGATTGCAAGTGACCTTAATCTACCTTCTGACCTTGTAATCAAAAAAATTGAAAGAATGAAAGAAAACAATATCATAAGGCGCATTGGCGGAAATTTTAGCCCTGATAAAATTGGATATAAAAGCACTCTTTGTGCTGCAAAAGTCCCAAAAAAAGATGTTGAATCATTTGCAAAGATTGTAAACTCTTACTCTGGTGTTACGCACAACTATGTAAGAGAACATGATTATAATATATGGTTTACATTTATTGCAAAATCCCGCGAAACAATCGAAAAAAATTTAAAAGAGATCTCAACAAAAACCGGAATTAAGAAAATCCTTAATCTACCTGCAACAGACCTTTTTAAAATAAGCGCACAGTTCAAAGTATGAAAGATATTACAATCGCACTTGCTGTTCAAAATTCCATTTGCGGTATGTATGAAGAAAATCTTTCAAAATGTATTAAACTTACAGCCATGGCTTCTAAAAAAGGCGCGTCATTAATTCTTTTTCCGGAAATGAACCTTACTGGTTATGCATCCGGAAAAAAACTACTGCCCATTGCAAAGCCTTTGTCTGATGAACTTATAAGCACTCTGCGAAAGATTTCTACAAATAAATCTATCACAATTGTCGCAGGCTTAGCACACAAAGAATCAGATAATAAAATTTATGCCTCCCATTTTGCCATAATGCCTGACAATTCCTTTTTTATTTACAAAAAAACCCACACAGCACCACCTGAAAAAAAAACATTGTCAAGGGGCAATAAAATTGAAATATGTCAGGACAAATCAAATGATTTATATTTTGGAATCCAGCTATGTTATGATGCTCACTTTCCACAACTTACCACATCCATGGCTGTAAAAGGGGCTGACTTGGTCTTTATTCCCCATGCATCACCAAGGGGAACAGCCAAAGAAAAATATCAATCCTGGATGCGGCATTTAACAGCAAGAGCATTTGATAATGGAATTTTTATTGCAGCCTGTAATCAGACCGGAGAGAATGGAGCAGGCTTGTTATTTCCTGGAGTTGCAGTAATTATTGGGCCTGACGGCAAAATCATTTCAAAATACACAGAAAAAAAAGAAGGACTGCTAATCTCTAAATTATCCGGCGAAAAACTAAAAAATATACGTAACCACAGAATGAAGTATTTCTTACCTAACAGAAGAGATGATCTTTATTAATAATATCTAATATCTTTATTCCCCCTTCTTTTTATTCATAAGCTTTCTTGTATATTACATAATAGGCTAGAGGAATTACAATTAATGTGAACAAAGTGGAGGCAAAAAGCCCAAAAATCAATGCCCATGCCAAACCTGAAAATACCGGATCAAAAATAATGGGGAACGCTCCAATGGCAGTTGTCAATGCTGTTAATACTATGGGACGCATTCTGACAGCCCCGCTTTTAAGTATTGCATCTTTTAATTTATCTCCCTGACTCACTGAATCCTGTATAAACTCTATGAGCACCAAAGAATTTCTAATAACAATCCCGCCCAATGCAATCATACCAATCATACTGGTGGCTGTGAAAAACACGGGATTACTGAATCCTCCGACATCCTGAGTAAAAAGATTTAAAATGAAAAACCCAGGCATGATTCCGAGAATTGTCAAGGGGATGGCCATCATGATCAGGGCAGGCATGAAATAAGACTTAGTAAAAACTACCAGGATAAGGTATGTCCCGATCAAAGCTGCTCCAAAGGCTATTCCCATATCTCTGAACACTCTGAGTGTAATTTTCCATTCTCCCTCTCCTGCCCATTGGGCATGTATACCTGAAGGCAAAGGATTGTTTTTCAAAACTTTTTGCATATGTAATACAGCCTCACCTGGTGCTCTACCTGCTACTTCACCTAATACATAAACCACAGGTTCAAGATTTTTATGATATATCTGTTTGCGATAGGGTTTTTCCTTTAAATTCACAAGCTCTGCCAAAGAAATCATATGACCTGTTGAAGAGCGTATAGGGAGCTGACAGATAGCACTTATATCTGAACGTTTTTCCCGGGGCAGGATTACCTTTACCCATAAAGGATTTCTTTGTGTGCCAAGGTGAACAGTGGCAGGAGTGACTCCTTTAACCGCAGTATCCAGGGTTGAAAGAATTTGTGCGGTTTCAATGCCGTGAAGCGCAGCTTTTTCTCTGTCTACCTCAAAATCTATGCGGGCTTTGTCCTTTTCATTCACAATTTTGATATCAGTGACAAAGGGTTCATTTTTCAAAATATCTTTGATATACTCTGCACCATCCAAAAGTTCTTGATAAGTCTTTTCGGCAGATCCTGATATCTCAATCACAATAGTTGACAAAACAGGCGGGCCAGGCGGGACTTCCACAAGTTGAATATCTGCCTGGTTTTCATAAGCTATTTTTTCAAGATCTTTGCGCAGCCTGAGCAAGATGGCATGGCTTTGTTGTTTTCTCAAGGCCTTATCTGCAAGATTAATTCGGATATCAGCCAAATGGCTGCCCTGGCGCATAAAATAATGCCGCACCATGCCATTAAAATCCATGGGAGAAGAAATCCCAGTATAGGATGTAACATCTGTTACTTCACTAACTTTTTGCAAGTAATCCTCAAACAACATCACAACCCTATTGGTATGTTCCAAAGTTGTCCCCTCTGGCATATCAATTACTATCTGAAATTCGTTTTTATTATCAAAAGGTAAAAGCTTTAATGGTACCAGTTTGAATAACACCAGAGAACATGATCCTAAAAGCAGAAACCCAATGGTAAAGAAAAGAAACTTACGATATTTTGGGTTTTCAAGAAATGGTACCAGAACAAATTTATATATCTTTGATAAAGACACTTTTGACTTTTTGAGACTTTTTGTTCTGACTTTCGGTTTCTTCAAGAGTTTAAATGATATCCAGGGAACTATGGTCAAGGCGCATAAAGTCGAAAACGTAACAGTCAATGGCACATTCACTGCCATGGGTGCCATATATGGTCCCATCATTCCTGTAATAAAAAACAACGGGGTAAAACAAACAATAATGGCAATGGTAGACATGATCACTGGTGGCAGCACTTCGTTTATCGCATAAAGAGTGGCATTAAAAGGTTCTAATATGCCTTGCCTTATATGGCGCTGGATATTATCCACATTGGTTATTGGGTCATCTACCACAAGCCCTAAAGAAAGAATCAAGGCAAAAAGTGTAACTCGGTTAATGGTGTATCCAAAAATATAATTAACAAAAAGAGCCAGGGAAAAAGATACGGGTACAGCCAGGGCTACAATAACTGCTTCACGCCATCCTAAAGCAATGGCTAAGAGTATGACAACTGACACTATTGCAAATCCTAATGATCCTAAAAGCCCGTTAACTTTGTCCTGGGAAGTTTTGCCGTAATTTCGTGTTACATGGACATATACAGAGTCTGGAATCAAAGTGTCCTTCATTTTTTCCATTGCATTTAAAATTGCATTGGATACCTTAACTGCATTGGTTCCTTTTTTCTTGGACAATGCAATACTAACAGCAGGGAAATGTTTTCCCTGAAGGTGATCCATTTGAATATCTTTTAGTACCTGATTGGAAAAACCAATTCTGGTGTAGGAAGCTGTTTCTTCAGGACCATCAATTACATTTGCCACATCATCTAAAAATACTGGTCTAAAATGACCACCACCTACAACAAGGGATTTCACCTCATCAACAGACATTAAAAAAGAAGAGCTTGTCAGCGCAATCTCCTGGTTTCCTTTATCAATGGTGCCCGCATTTACTGATACATCTGCCCCTTTAAGAGCTTTGGTGATATCCATTGCCGTGACCTTGAATCCCTTCATTCGCTCTGGATCAAGCTCCACTCTCACTTCCCGTTTTCTACCACCAATTATGGAAGACCTTGAGATATCTTCAAGTCGGGAGAGTCTTGTGCTCACTTCTTCGCCTATCCTTCTCAGTTCATGATCATTATAGCGGTCAGAATAAAGGGTTAAATTTACAATGGATACATCATCAATTTCCACAGGCTTGACCACCCATTCCGATACAATGGGAGGAACTCTGTCAATATTCATCTGGATTTTATTATGAAGTTTCACTAAGGAATTTTCCCGGTCTTCCCCCACAAAGAACCGAACAGTTATTACAGCCCTTCCCCTCATAGACATAGAATATACATATTCCACACCATCAATTTCCCATAAAATTTGTTCCAGAGAGGTTGTAACCAACTTTTCTATTTCCTCGGGCATAGCACCAGGGGCACTCACATATACATCTGCCATTGGCACTACAATTTGAGGCTCTTCTTCTTTGGGAGTAGCCAATATGGCTGCGACTCCAAGACACAGAGATATTAATGCGAGCATTATAGAAAAATTGGATGTTAAAAAATACTTGACAATGCTTGAAACAATTCCAGCTTCCTGATCCTTCATTCTCTTTAGTACCCTATGATTTCATTGCCAGTCAGCCCGGACAGTACTTCAATCTTGTTTCCAAATCGTTTGCCGATTTTGATATAAACTGACTTCCAATGGTCATCTTTTCCTTTGATATAAACCAACTCAAGCTGACCTACTATCAATAGCGCTTCTTTTGGAATCAGAATAACTTCCTGCTCATTTACAGGAATTAGAAGTCGACCAAACATGCCTGGATACAGACCCGGAACTTTTGGAAGAGTTGCCTTTACTAAAAAAGTTCTAGTATTAGGATCTGCATAGGGTACGATTTCTTCTATCACAGACGGAACTATTTTGCCTATGGTTTCAATACTGACATCAAAGGTTCCTCCCTGCCAGATTTTAAAAATCATCCCTTCTCTTACACTGGCTTCCAGCCGAAGAGACCCGCTTGTCTGCAATACTAAAAGTGGTTTTCCAGGAATCGCAATGTCCCCTGGGTCTGCGTTGCGATCTATAATCACGCCTGTTGCCGGAGCTTTGATAGTTGAGTACCCTAGGATAATCTGAGCTTCTTTGATGATCTGTTCTGCCTGCCTGATATTTGTTTTCGCAGCGAGAATCGTTTCCTGGGCATGTTCTAACATGGCTTTTGCTTTTAAAAAAGCAGCCTTGTCTATTTCTAATTGTTGGGAGGTCACAACACCTGAATCAAACAATTTTTTTGTTCGGTTAAATTCGGTTTTTGCCTGATTAAGACTAGCTCTGGCACCATCTTCAGATTTCACAGCCTGTTGGAAATTATTTTTTGTAAAGGCAAGCCCTTCCTTTGCTTTTTTTAATTGGGTCTGCTCATTTCTGGCATCCAAATGAATCAGTATATCACCTTTTTCAACCCTTGTGCCAGGAGTTACCATTATCCGCAAAATCTGTGCAGTGATCTGAGCCTCTACACTTGTCTTTGTTAAAGGGCGGACTGTTCCAACAGCCTCATAAGTATCAACAATTTTTTCTTTTTTAATATTCAGAGTGTTTTGAAAATCCTGCCTGCTTGAAAGGCTTTGATCAGTTATGCCAGGAGCAATTTTATCCTCGCCGCAAGAGAAACCGAATGGTAGAAATATTAAAAAAACTATCAGTATTTTTTTCATGGCATACTCTTTAATAGCATTTTAATGAAGTATTAAAACCATAGAAAAGGAACCCGCTATTCCTTTATTTTCACCTGCCTCTGCTGAATGTATCCATTCTTTAAAGCAGTATATGGATCAATTGCACCTTTTCTTAAAGTATTGTAATCATCTATCCTGTATGATGTAGAATTAATTGAATATAAAACTTTTGATCCTATTACTACTTCAGGTGCGTCTACATAATTTAAAGGATAGAGCAGAGAGTCACCTACCATTCCAAGCGTGTCCCTTAATGTAGATGGTCCTAAAAATGGCCAGACAATATAAATACCCTCACCAACATGATATTTCCCCAAAGTCTGCCCAAAGTCTTCATCAGAAATTTGAAGATCTAAGGCCTCCTGAGCGACCTGACCAAGGCCTAATCCCCCCGCCGTAGTGTTAATGAAAAAAATCCCGACCTCGGTTCCAGCACCTTTAAAATCTCCCTGCAAGAGGTTATTAATAAATCGTATTGGGAAAAAAAGATTTGTGAAAAAATTACCCACACAAGAACGAATTTCATCAGGAACTACAAACTTATATCCGTTTGCAGCCGGCTCTATAAACCAATTATACATTTTATCATTAAATTTAAAGACTCCATAGTTGTACCAATACAGAGGATCTGCCACCTGGGTCTGTTCATTTTTCTCTTCATACTCATCCATTAATTCAGAAAATTCTTCAGGCTCTTCTGAAAATGCAATTGATGGAGAAATTATAGCTGAAAAACAACAAAAAATAATTACAAAAAGAATGGGTACTATAATTTTCGGATTTTTCATTTTTCTACCTTGGTTTTTAGCTCGCTAATTATTATTTCAGGAGACACCTTTGATTTTTGTTTATATGTATCTCTATAGTTTGCTATCAAGCTCACTCCCTCTATTAATATGTCATAAATTTTCCAGTTGTTTGATTCTTTGCTCATCATTCTGTAAACCACAGGCGTTTTAACATCATTATTATGCAACAAAGTGTATACATCGGATCGTTTTGATTTTGTTTTCAAATTAATTGCTTTTACATAATCTACTTTGATACCATTTAAATCCTTACCTCTAATTTTGCTTAAGTAGACATTTGTTACAAGCTTTGAAAAATATTTTGAAAACTCATCTTTCTGGCTTGAAGAAAACCTTTTCCAATTGTGCCCCAAAGCAAGCATGGATACTATTTTAAAATCAAAACTTGAGCTTAGTTTTGCATGAATTTCATTTTGCTGTTCTTTTTCAGTCTTATTTTTAAAAGAAGAACTTTTAAGTATTGAAAGTATTTCATCAAAATTTTCTTGTACACTAGTCATGGGAGATGTTTCAGCAAAACAAATCATTGATATGAAAACAAATATCAATAAATATGCTGATATTAAATATTTTTTCTTGATTTTCATTATTTTTCCCCCTTATTTGGTTTATTGTTTTTCATCGGCATTAAAAATATATTTCCTTACCAAAGATTCTAAATCAACAGACGATTCAGTATTAAAAATAGTCTCGCCTGGTTTAAGAATAATTTCAGAACCGCCAGGAGATAAATCAATATACTTATCTCCAATAATACCTGTTGTTTTTACCGATGCAATAACATCTTCTGACAATTCAACATTCTTCAGTATAGAAAGTTCAACCTTTGCAATCAATTGCTCAGTATCTAAAGAGATTGAAGCTACCTGACCGATTTCAACCCCTGCCATCTCAACATCTGAGCCATTGTTCAAGCCAGAAACCGATGTAAAATATGCATATACAGAATATCTGTCATTCTTAAACAAGTTTAATTCACCAAGTGTGACAATAAGATAACCTGAGCAAATAATACCAAGGATGACAAAAATACCCACATAAAGTTCTGCTGTTCCTTTTTTCATTTATACTATCCTTTTTGTCTTATTTTGCACAATATTAGATTATTTCTTTTTCTATAATAAAAGATCTTACAGCTTGGTTGGTTGAATTCATTATCATATCCCGATCTCCTTCAAAAACAATTTTTCCGTTTTCAAGCATGGCAATTCTTTGAGCAATATCAAATACCTCAGGTATTTCATGACTTACCACAATAGCTGTAAATCCAAATTTTTTCTGATATTCTTTTATCATTGAATGAACACTTTTCTTTCTCACAGGATCAAGCCCTGTTGTAGGTTCATCAAAAAGAACAACATCAGGATCAACAACTAATGCTCTTGCAAGTGCCACCCTTTTTTGCATGCCACCGGAAAGCTCAGAAGGAAATTTTTCATCTGTCCCATCAATTTCAAGCTGACTCATCCTCAATTTCACTTTTTCTTTTATTATTTCTTTAGAAAAAGACGACTTTTCCATGAGAGGCAATGCAATATTATCAAAAATATTTAAAGAATCAAAAAGAGCATTGCTTTGAAACATATAACTCAATTTATTTTTAAATACTTTTTTTTCTATTTTATTTAAACTTGAAAGAGCTTTCCCTGATATCAATATTTCACCCGAATCCTGATTCATAAGACCTATAATATGTTTCAAAAGAACAGATTTACCACACCCGCTTTTCCCGATCACTACTGTAATCTCACCCCTATATATTGAAAGGTTTACGCCTTGCATTACATGGTTTGTATCAAAGCTCTTTTTCACATCAATAAATTGGATAAAAGGGTCAGTCATAAAATCAACTCTACATAAGGATATAAGTTATAATATAATCAAAAACTAATATGAGAACACAGGATGTAACAACAGCATTGGTGGTGGAAAGGCTAACTCCTCTTGCACCATGTTCGCCCCCTGTATTTAAGTGTGTATAATATCCCTGAAAGCAACAGACAGTTGTTACAATAATTGCAAAAACAAAGGATTTAATAAAGCCTGCTGTAACATCTTCCATGAGCACACTCTGTACAACTTTTTGTGCATAAATGCCTTTATTGGAATTTGTCATTAATGCTCCAGATAAATATCCGCCAAAAATCCCAATTACATCAAATAATGCAGTAAGCAAAGGGAAACTGATAAGTGCTGCAACTATTCTGGGACTGAATAAATATTTTATCGGGCTGATATCCATCGTTTCAAGGGCATCTATTTGTTCTGATATGCGCATAACACCAATCTCTGCAGCAATCGCAGAACCAGCTCTCGCGGTTATCATAAAGCCTGCAAGCACAGGTCCAAGTTCACGAATCAGGCTTAAAGCAACAACAGAACCAAGCATTCCTTCTGAACCAAATTTAGAAAGTGTATAATATCCCTGTAACCCAAGAACCATGCCTGTAAAAAGTCCGGTAAGGATAATTACAAGCATTGATTTAGCGCCTATAAACCAAATATGTTCAAGTATTTTATTGAACTGAAAAGGCAATAAGAATATATTAATGATTCCTGCAACAAGGAATATAATAATTCTGCCAACACTTTCAATAAAGTGAATAGACAAAAATCCAATATTTTCTATATATTCTCTTACCATGATTTTTTATACTCAGTTTTTCAAAATAATTCAAGCTATTCCTCAATCTATGCATTATCTTTAAAAATACTGTTGACACGGTCTCATATTTATTATACGTAACAGAATATCCATACGTATCATAAATATTATACATAATTTTAACTTAATACATAGGTTTTAATATGGCACAGAAAGTTACTTTGAGCATTCCTGATATGCTCTATGAAAAGCTTAGCAAATGGCGTGAATCTTTCAATCTATCTAAAATGTTTCAGGATGCACTCCTTGAAGCTATACAAAAAAAGGAAGAATTTCAGAAAAGAATTAAGCAGGATTTTGACATGTCTGAAATTATTGAAAGACTTAAAATAGAAAAATTTGAATCTGAAAAAAATTATCTGGAGATGGGGCTGCATAAAGGCCTGGAATGGGCAAAAAGAGCCCATTATGAGGACCTTGTTTATGCTGTTGGCTTTGAAGAAACACATAATATCATTAAAGATAATAAGTTTAACTATTATTTTAATGAAATATTTAATTCAGATCATCTCATCAATTTTTCCCAAGAAAATCTAAATCAATATGCAAAAAAATTTTTAGACGGATGGTGCAAAGGGGTGTCTGACTTTTATAATGAAGTTGTGGAGAAATTATCATAATGAAGCCTCTATCATATATTTTAGGCATTGACATTGGATCTGTTTCTATATCTATTGTTAGGATAGATTCCAATAAAAACATCCTTTCTACTTCCTATCTCTTCCACCATGGCAATATTGATTCAAGCCTTGAAAAAGCTTTAGAGAATATTGATTTAACTAAAACAAATCATATTGCTATTACATCATCAAGCGCTTCATATATTAAAAGCGAGGCAAAATATGATCAGCTTGTGTCCGTTATAAGAGCCTGTAATCATTTACATGGTCATATCGGTTCTATTTTAAATGTCGGTGGAGAAAAATTCAATTTAAGCTATTTTGATAAAACTGGAAATTATTCCGGATCAAAACATAACACTTCCTGTGCAGCAGGTACTGGAAGCTTCCTTGACCAGCAGGCAATCAGGCTTGGCCTTGAATCATCACAACAACTCAGTCAAAAAGCATTATCGAATTTCTCTCAACTTCCAGACATTGCCACAAGATGTGCTGTTTTTGCCAAAACTGATCTAATTCATGCCCAACAGGAAGGTTATTCAATACCACAAATATGTGATGGTCTTTGTAAAGGCCTTGCAAAAAATATTTTTAATGCTTTGTTTTCAGGGACAAACATACGATATCCAGTGGTTTTCTGTGGAGGAGTTTCAAAAAATCTTAGTGTTAAAAAACATCTTGAAGAGCTTTTAAATGATGAACTTATTACAGATGAAAACTCTCATTTATATGGAGCTCTTGGTGCAGCACTATGCTTGATCGATGAACTTCCTCAAAGACAACACCTGCAAAATAACAAAATAATATTTAATCTTTTTTCAGATCTTTTAAAAACAGATAAAAAGGAACACAAACTTTTCTACCCAGCCCTTTCTCTAACAATGTCAGAATATCCTGTGTTTGAGGCATATGAAAACTTTATATACGAGAATGTTGAGATAGACATTTATATCAATCCTTCGGATTTGACTTCAAAAGAATGCTATTTAGGTATAGATGTGGGCTCTACAAGTACAAAAAGCGTTATTATGACAGCCACTCAAGAAGTTGTGGCAGGCTTTTACACCAGAACCGCTTCAAAACCTGTAGAAGCAATACTTTCCATCTTAAAAGCCCAGGATTATGTTATAAAAAAATATAATTATGATATTAACATTAAAGGGTGTGGCACAACAGGCTCAGGTAGAAAACTTGCCAGTAAAATTATTGGAGCAGATATTGCCCCTGACGAAATCACAGCCCATGCAAAGGCTGCTGTCAAGCTCAATCCAGATGTTGATACAATAATTGAAATTGGCGGTCAAGACGCAAAGTTCACAACTTTAAAATATGGAAATGTTACATCATCAACAATGAATGCTATTTGTGCAGCAGGGACGGGAAGTTTTATTGAAGAACAGGCAAATAAACTTGGATGCCCAATACTTGACTATTCAAAAAGAACAGAATCAGTTAAATCTCCTTTATCCAGTGACAGATGCACTGTATTTATGGAAAGAGATATGAACCACTTTTTAACTCTTGGTTACAGCACTGATCAAGTGCTTGCTTCTGCACTACACTCTGTAAGAGATAATTACTTATCAAAAGTAGCTTCTGAAGGTGAAATTGGAAATACTATTCTTTTTCAGGGAGCTACTGCAAAAAACAAAGCTCTTGTTGCAGCTTTTGAACAAAAACTTAATAAACAAATACATGTCTCAAAGTACTGCCATTTAACAGGCGCGCTTGGCATCTGCTTAATACTCTCTGAACAAAACGTTAAATCAAACTCGTTTAACGGGTTTGAACTTTATAAAACAAAGATTCCAATAAGCCAGGAAACGTGCCAATTATGTACTAATCACTGCAAAATCACTATTGCTGAAGTAAACAATCAAATTGAAGCTTTTGGATTTTTATGTGGAAGAGATTATAATACAAATAGTTATGTCCCAATGGAACAAGATTTTAATCTATTAAAACAAAGAGAAAAAGTTTTAGAAAAAACTACTCTCAAAACAAATAATCATGACTTTTCAATTGGAATCCCCGCAGCACTTAATATGGTAGAGGATCTTAATTTCTGGAAGGATTTTTTTAATACTATGGGGATTAAAACTATTACCAGCGAAAATTTGAAAAACCCAGTAAGAATTGGCAAAAATATTGCCAGTGCAGAATTCTGCACCCCAATACTATCTTTCCATGGACATATTGCTCATCTTATGGGAAAAACAAATTTTGTATTCCTGCCACTCTATTTTGAAGAGCCAAGAGAGGAAAAAACAAAAAGGAGGCAATACTGCTATTATACTCAATTTGCTCCCTCTGTTATATCCAACCTTCCAAGTATTGATAAAAACAGGTTGATATCCCCCTTGGTAAAATATTTATATACAAATTTTTACACCAAACTTGAATTATACAAATCTTTAAAAAGCAAAATCCCCCAAGAAATATCATTTTTTGATATATCTTCTGCATGGGACAAAGCTTTTGAGCTTAAAACTAAAAATAAAAAGAACCTTGAAGGAATTTATTCAAAACATAAGAATGATTCATCAAATCCGAATGTAGTTCTTGTGGGCAGACCATACACAATACTTTCAAAAAGTTTAAACGGTAAAATCCCTGATATTTTTGCGAATCTTAATGTTAAAGCATTTTATCAGGATATGCTCGACTATGAGAATTACGATTTTTCTGATATTGATGGACTGCTTAAAGAAATCCACTGGTACCATGCTGCTGAAATATTAAAGGCAACATATATTGCAGCAAACACTGACAACCTTTACCCTGTCTACATAACTTCATTTAATTGTTCTCCTGATTCCTTCTGTAAAGATTATTTTAAACAAATCATGGAAGCCTATAAAAAACCATATCTTATCTTAGAACTTGATGAACATGATTCCAGTGTAGGTTATGAGACAAGAATTGAAGCTGCAATCACTTCCTTTAACAACCACAAAAAATATTCTTTTAATAAACAAATAATTGATTTTAAAGATATCAATCCTGAACTTTCACCTGATATTAAAAATAAAGATATATTCTTTCCAAACTGGGATGATATTACTGGTAAATTCCTAGTTAGCATATTAAAGGCTGAAGGATACAACGCCTACTTAATGGAAGAGACTGAAGAAACGCTAAAAAAATGCCTTCAAACCAACACAGGACAGTGCATTCCCCTCAATGCAGTTGCAAGCAGTTTTATTCATACAGTTAAAAAATATAATATTGATCCTTCAAATTCCGTATTATGGGTAGGTAA
Source organism: Desulfobacterales bacterium (assembly GCA_023143455.1). GTDB lineage: Bacteria > Desulfobacterota > Desulfobacteria > Desulfobacterales > Desulfobacteraceae > JAIOSM01. Next base: position 23,112 of record JAGLHT010000008.1, on the reverse strand, counting down.
ATCTGAAATTTCCTGTAACATTAAACTCTACCCACATCATATAAAACAAATACTAAAAAAAGAGAAGAATGGTTTTGAAAGTTCTGAAGTTTACACAGGAGAGCTTTCTTTCATAGACATTTCCATGAAAATCTGGCCTAATGCATATTTTGCCTATATGTTTGGAGGATTGCTAAGAAAAGTTGGATGCCAGCTCAGACCATATGAAATACATAAAGGAGAAACTGATTTAGCCATTAAAAATGCTACATCAATTATTTCCAAGGCTTTTAGGAACAATACATCTAAAGATCAAGCTCTCATGGAAGCCCTATCCCCATTCTCGAAAATTCAGATTAAAAAAGAGAAACGACCAAAAGTTTCAATATTTGGTGACTTATATATGAGAGATAACAATATAATAAATCAGGATCTTATCAATTATATAGAAAAAAATGGTGGGGAGGTCGTCACAACTCCATATTCCAGATTTGTAAGAATGATAGCCTCTACATATTTTAAAAAATGGTTTAAAGAAGGAAGATACGTAGACCTTGTCTCAAATAAAACATTGTTTTTTGTAACCACTCAAATGGAAAAAAAGTTCTATAAATATTTTGCCCCATTATTAAATGAGAACGAAATAGACTATTCTGATTCTCCTGAAAATATTCTTGCGGAATATGATATGCGCATGGAACATACAGGAGAATCCATGGATAATATTCTTAAAATTCATTATGTTTTAAAAGAACATCCGGATATTGCGCTTTTTGTTCAAGTCAGCCCTTCTTTTTGCTGTCCTTCCATGGTTACAGAAGCTATGACAGAAAAAATTGAAAAGAACACGGGAGTACCGGTTGTAAGTATTACTTATGACCTTTCAGGAGGAAATAAAAATAACGTGATAATACCTTTTTTAAAATTTTCAAAAAAAGAAGCTGTTCAAAAAAACTTACTAAAAGATTGTCTATGAATACTGAAAACATCTGACTGTCGAACTCCTGGTAAATATGCCTCAATTTTAGGGTGTTCTTGAACAAATTGATTTTGGTACTCAGTCCTTTGTAAATTATATTTACTAAATTTCTCAGCTGCCCTTCGGTATTGCAAATAATATGCATCGTAATTTCTAAGGGCTTTTGGGTTTTCCAGTTCAGAAATTTTATAAAAATTTTTGTAGGAAAACAATAAGAGGTCTTCAAATGCACTAAGATATTCTTCAAAACTATCAAGATGCCGACGTATTACATCGCTTTTATAATATTCTTCAATTAGAAAAACCCATTGAACATTTTTTTTATTATAATAGCTTCTGTAATTGCCAATATAATTTATAAGTTTTGATACCGTGGCTTTGTTCGCACCACCTGCCAGCCTGACTGTTCCGATGTACTCTGCAGTCTCATCAATCTTCTCAAGGCCTGAGAGTATTCTGCTCATTTCTTCAAGTTCAATAATTGCATAATCAAATTTTTCTGTTGTTTCCTGAAGTTCATCTGCAATTCTCAGTGCCTGTCTTATAACAGGTGGTTGATCAGAATATTTCATTTTTTCTTTTTTAAAAGTATACAATGTAACTTCACTTGCAACTACAACAGAAAAACTCGCAAGGAATATCATTATCCAGGTAAGGCCTTCCTCTTTTTTTGTTCTGAAAATATAATAGGGTGCTGTAACTGGAGCAAAAAAAACAATCAAAGCCCACAATTTTGACTTTTTTTTCTCAGTAAACTCAACAAACAATATAAGAGAGAGCAAAAAAACGTATGGAAAATATAAAAAAAACAATTTCAGTCTCCTTTAAAGGTAACAATATTATAATATTTGCCATTTGAAACAACTTTAACAGCACCATGTAAATCTGTTCTATAATAATTAATATCTTTTGTATTGTATCTGGCAATGACATCATTATTAGGAAAATTATATTGATTATGCCATCCACATGATATTATTATACTCTCAGGTTTTACTTTATCAAGGAAAAAAGATGAACTTGATGTTGAGCTCCCATGATGAGGAGCAATCAAAATATCAGCTTTTAGTTCATCACCAAGCGTCAATGCAAGTTTTTTTTCAGTTCTTTCCATAATATCGCCAGGAAAAAGAATTATAAAATTTTTATGTTTAACCTTAAAAACAAGCGAATTATTATTATAATCATTTTTTCCAAATTTATCTATAAATTTATTATCCGAGAGCGGATGTAAAAAAGAGATCATTAACTTACCCAATTTGATTTGGGGGTAAATGTTTGGTTCGATTTCTTTTTTCCCATCTAATGAAAAGGATAGAGAAGGCTCTATTGGAAACTCAACAATTGGTACATTCTTTTCTAAACAGGTTTCTATAAGGTCAACATAACTTCTTTTTTTTCTTGTGTCAGAATTTTTTATTAATTTTTTTACATTAAAGTTCTCAATTATATAGACAAGACCATTCATATGATCTTTTTCAGGGTGAGTTAAAATGACAGCGTCAAGTGTTGCAATCTTTTTGTTCCATAAAAAGGGGGCTACAATATGTCTACCTGTGTCAAATGTGGAGCTATATGAAAACCCTCCACCATCAACAAGTATATTCGTGCCTTTTGGTCCTTCAACTAAAGAGCTGCTTCCTTGTCCCACATCCAAAATAGTAATTTGCAAGTTTTCATTGAAAAATCTTTGTTCCAATACAAACCCTGTATAGCAAACAAACAGAAAAATTGAAAAACCCACAATATAAACACTTTTTTTATTTTTCTTTAATAAACAAAGAAAAAGCCCAAACATAAATGCATAATAGCAGATAATTTCAAAGACGTGGGGTGTTGTACACCTTGCCCAAGTATAAGAAAGTGAAGAAAGGTATTCAACAAAAGATATTGAAAAGGATAAAACAGGGATTGATAGTTTAATCAAAAGGAAAGCAATTGGTTCAGAAAATGAAAAAACAAAGAGTGCTGTCAAACCAAGAGGAACAACAATAAAACCGATAAGTGGGATTATTACAAGATTTGTAAAAAGTTGTACAAGCGAAACAATATTAAAATAATGCATAACTAGGGGCATTGTTCCAAGACCAGCCGAGAATGAAACCACAATAAACATACTAAGCCTAGATATAAAATTCTTGTTTTTAAAAAACGATATATCCCTTGTTATATATATGCCTAAAATAATAAAAAAAACTGCTGAAAATGATAACTGAAAAGAAATAGCAAAAAGAGCAGATGGGTTAATAACAAGTATAATTATCCCTGCTGCTGCAAGGGAATTCAAGACATCTTTTTCTCTTTCAATAACAAAAGAAAGCATGTAAATGGTTATCATTATGAAAGCTCTTTTGGTTGATGGAGAAAAACCTGACAAAACCGCATAAGAGATCAAAGGGATTAAAGTTGCTAAGGCTGCAAATTTTACTGAAAGTCCTCTTATTACTAATGATTTCACACATGAAAAAAAATTATTAAAGACAAAAAAGAACATTGTAGTCACTATTGAAAGGTGAAGCCCTGAAATCGCTAAAATATGACTGGCTCCTGATTTTGAAAAATCATCTCTTAGTTTATCCGGGATATAATCTTTTACCCCTGTTGTTAAAGCACACAATATTGAGAAAGCTTTGTCATTATCAGTTGAATTTTTTATAAATTCTGAAAAATTTTCCCTTAGCTGGTTTATTTCTCTTATAACCTTTATAGATAAGCTTTGGTCTTTTCCTCTTTCATAGGTTTTAATCTTTTTACCATTTGTATAAGAAACACCCGCAATATCACTAAAAGAGAGATGTTTAACATAGTCAAACCCCCCTGGGTTTAAAAAATTCCTTGGTTTTTTAATGGACCCTTTAAAACTTATCAGATCCCCATATTCTAATTTAGGGGTTCCACGATAGCTGTATAATATTATTCTTCCAGTAACATTTTCATCCTTATTATTTTGTTTTCCTTTTATTTTTGAAATTTTTAAGACAAATTTTGTTCTAATATCTTTCAGGGTGGGTTTTGAATCAACTCTACCAAAAATATGAAGATCTTTTTTATCAAAATATCTCGAGATCTGTTTTGCTTCATAGCTCAAAGGTAAGTGTGGTATTATGGAAACAAAACCTAAAAAAAAAATAAAGAGAAAAAAAGAATACCTAAGGTTGATTTTCTTCTTGTAATAAAGGAGTAAAACAAAAATGAAAATCAATGATGAAAAAATAAAATATGAACTGGTGATATTCCCAACTATTATTCCTGAAGCAAATAATAATGTCGGGATAGCTAATGGAGGATTGAGTGTGATTTCTCGTTTTTTCACAAACCCTTATGATTATTTAGATGATTACATATTTCAGTTATCACGTATCCGTCTGATATTTGCACCAATTTGAGAAAACTTCTTTTCAATAGAATCATAGCCTCTATCCATATGGTAAACCCGACTTATTGAAGTTGTCCCTTGAGCTATTAAACCTGCAATTATCAAAGAAGCACTCGCTCTTAAGTCAGATGCCATAACTTGTGCGCCCTGAAGTTTTTTAACTCCTCTCACTCTTGCATAATTGCCATCAGAAATTGATATATCCGCACCCATGCGTAAAAGTTCATTGGCATGGGAGAATCTATTTTCAAATATTGTTTCATGAATCATACTGCTATTATCAGCAATTGTCATTAATGCCATAAACTGCGCCTGCATGTCTGTAGGGAAACCAGGATATGGGAGAGTCTTAATATCCACACTTTTGATCTTTTCAACTCCTTTTACCCGTATAGAATTATCACTGACATCCACAATGGTACCTGTTTCCCTCAATTTACTGATAATACCGCCAATGTGTTCAGGGTTACATCCTTTGATCACGACATCACCACGAGTTGCAGCAGCAGCAACCATGTAAGTGCCTGCCTCAATTCTATCAGGAATAACATAAATTTCTGCAGGACGTAGTGATTTTACACCATTAATATGAATAATTGCTGTGCCAGCACCGTGAATATCTGCACCCATGGTGTTAAGTGCTTCAGCCAAAGCTAAAATTTCAGGTTCTCTGGCCGCATTTCTTAAAACAGTTCTCCCTTCTGCAAGGGTAGCAGCCATCATAATATTTTCCGTCCCGGTCACTGTGGGAGTATCAAAATAAATTTCACTGCCAATCAATTGTTCAGCTTTTGCTTCTATATAACCATGTTCAATCTTTATCGTGGCACCAAGAGCTCTCAAGGCTTTAAGATGCATATCAACGGGTCTTGCTCCGATGGCACACCCGCCTGGTAAAGAAACTCTTGCATGTCCAAATCTTGATACCAATGGACCTAACACAAGAATGGACGCTCGCATTTTCCTTACAAGGTCATAATCTGCCTGGGTGTTATTGATAGTTGATCCATCAATCATAACATGGTTATTAGTTAACTCGCATTTAGCACCAAGATTTTGAAGGAGGAGTAAGATACTTTTAACATCCATGAGAATGGGAACATTTGTAATAGAAGTTTTCCCGTCAACTAAAATAGTAGAAGCGATAAAAGGAAGGGCTGCGTTTTTAGCACCGCTTATTAAGACTTCGCCTTCAAGCTTATTTCCACCTTGTATTTCAATTTTATCCATAATACTCTTTTGCTGTAAAATGAAAAAGTTTAAAAAGGATTTTAAACAATACTTAAAATCCTTTTTAATATCTGTGGTACCTGGGACGAGAATTGAACTCGTACAGAGATTACCTCCGAGGGATTTTAAGTCCCTTGCGTCTACCAGTTCCGCCACCCAGGCATAAGACTAAACATAAGACTTGGCATAAGCCAAGTATAAGCTAACTACAAGATAGTTTTAATATAATATCTTTGCCTTTTTTGCAAGTCAATTTTAACATATATAATGTAAATTTTTCCACAAGATTGTTATATTCATTAAATTTTGGTAAAAACTCTTATATGAAAAGTATAAATAAAACAAAATTGATTCTTGCTTCACAATCTCCAAGAAGAAAAGAGCTGCTTGAGCAAGCTTGTATCAATTTTGATATTAAACCTTCAAGTGTTGATGAAACCAGCATAAAAGAGAATGATCCAGAGAAACTTGTCAAAACTCTCTCTTACCTTAAAGCAATGGATATTGCACAAAATCACTCAGCTGCATGGGTTCTTGGTGCTGATACCATTGTTTGCTTAAATAAATTAATACTTGAAAAACCTGAGTCAAAAACCCATGCTGTACAAATGCTTAAAACACTCAGCAACAGAGCACATACTGTCTATACAGGTTTCACTCTTTGTTGTGGAAAAAAAAATAAGACTATTACTGACATTGTAAAAACAAATGTTTTTTTTAAAAAACTCTCAGATAAAGAGATAGAATGGTATGTGAACACTAATGAATATTTTGATAAAGCAGGGGCATATGCTATTCAGGGTAAAGGTGCTTTTTTTATTAAAAAAATCCAAGGTTCATATACAAATGTTGTTGGCCTCCCACTTTGTGAAGTCATAGAGTATCTCATTTCAGAAAATGTTGTTGAATTTTAAAAACAGGACAAAACCTAATGAATCGAATAAAAGAAAACCTTGAAATAATTAATAACGAAATTTCAAATTCTGCGGAACAAACAAAAAGAAAACTTGAAGATATTACTATCATCGGTGTAAGTAAAAAACACAGCATTGAAACTATTCATAAAGGAATAAAAGCGGGTATCAAAACCTTTGGGGAGAGCTACGTTAATGAGGCTGTAAGTAAAATAGACAGCATGAATGATAATACTTTATCATGGCATTTCATAGGGCATCTCCAATCAAACAAAGCAAAGTTTGCAGTAAAGTATTTTGACCTTATCCACAGTGTCGACACATTAAAACTCGCCGCTGAAATCAATAAACAAGCACAAAAAATAAATAAAAAGCAAGCCATTCTAATACAGATAAATATTAGTGAAGAAAAATCTAAATCAGGCATTAACGCTGAAGAGGCTTGTTTACTTGCAAGAAATATAAGTTCGTTTGAGAACCTTAGTTTGAAAGGGATTATGGGCATGCCACCATTCTCCCATGACCCTGAAAATTCAAGGAAATATTTTAAAAATCTTAAGGAAATTAAGGAGTACATTGACAAACAAAATATTCCCTCTATTACAATGAAACATCTTTCAATGGGAATGAGTCAGGATTATAAAGTAGCAATTGAAGAAGGTTCCACAATGGTAAGGATAGGAACAAAATTATTTGGGCAAAGACAATGAAAGTATTGCTTCATATATGTTGCGCTCCATGCTCAATTTTCCCAATCGAGGTACTTAAAAAAGAAGGGGCGGAAATCATGGGTTTTTTCTTTAGACATAATATCCATCCCTACACAGAATGCATGAAAAGAGAGCAAACTTTAAAAGAATATGCTGAAAGAATCAACTTAAAAGTCATATATCAAAAAGGATATGAACTTGAAAAATTTCTTCAGCAACTTGTATTCAGAGAATCAGGCAGATGCAGGTTTTGCTACCATAAACGACTTCTTGCTGCTTGCAAAGTAGCAAAAAAAGGAAACTTTGATGCTTTTACTAGCACGTTATTGTATAGCAAATTTCAAAATCATGACCTGATTTACGCAATTGGCAAAGCCATTGGAAAAAAAGAGGGGGTTAATTTTTTGTATCGTGATTTTAGAAATGGCTGGAAACATGGGATACAGGAATCAAAAAAAGAAAAAATGTATCGCCAACAGTACTGTGGTTGTATCTACAGCGAAAAACAACGGTACTTTAAAACAAATAATTTTAGGACAAGTGCTTAACTTGCTGGGTCTGGTCTGCAGGCTTTGGCTGCTCTGGACGTGGTGCTGGTTTCAGTATTGGCTTAGGCTGAGGTGCTTGTTGTGATGCTGGATTCGGCTGAGCTGGTCTTGGGGCTGGATTCGGCTGCACTGGTCGCAGAGCTGGTCTAGGCGGAGCTGGTTGACCAGGTTTTCCTGCTGGATTCGGCTGAGCTGGTCTTGGGGCTGGATTCGGCTGCACTGGTCGCAAAGCTGGTCTAGGCGGAGCTGGTTGACCAGGTTTTCCTGCTGGATTCGGCTGAGCTGGTCTTGGGGCTGGTCTCTGCAGAGCTGGCTGACCTGACCTTGATACTGGACTCTGTTGTGCCGGTCTTGGGGTTGATTCATTTGGTCTGACTGCTGAACTCGTTGTCGGTGGCTGAGTCGGTTTTATTACAGACTCTGGATTAGCTTTTATATTTAATGACGCTTTTGGAACTGATGCTGATGCCCGATTCACTTGCGGAGTTAACTTAAGCTCTTTCCCAATGTGATTAGCCAATTTGTTATTCGTATCATGTAATCTTCCTGCAGTTACTTCAAATAAATGTTTTGCAACATCAGGATAGTCTGAAATAACCTCTGCGAGTTTATCGCCTGGATAACGGGTAACTCTGGACCTTCCATTAGAAATAATTGATGCTGTTCTTGGTTCATTAATGAGGGCTGCCACCTCACCAAAATAAACACCAGGTTCTATTATTTCAGCAATCTTTTTCCCATCTTTTACAACATCTAAAGCACCCTGATCTAATTTAAAAAAATCAATATCATTATTCCCTTCCCGTATTATATAATCCCCATCTTCATATTGTTCTACATCAGGGTTAATCAAGTAGGCAGGTAGAGCTTCTTTAGTAACAACTGTTTTTTTCTGAACTTCTTCAAACGATGTCACACCAAGTCTTGCCTTTTCAAGTGCGGCCTCTCTTAAAGTACTCATTCCTTCTCGTATAGCAACTTTTCTTAACTGATCTTCAGGCACATTTGCATTGATCGCTTTTGAGACCTCGTCGGTAACTTCCATGAGCTCGTAAAATCCCACTCGTCCTTTGTATCCGGTTCCATTGCAATTTTTACAACCTTTTGGACCATATAATTCTAAATCAGGAATTTCTTTTCTAGTAAAACCATGGTGCTCAAGTTCTTTTGGGTCATATCCAGTAACTATTTGTTTACAATGGGGGCAAAGTCTCCTTCCGAGACGTTGAGAAAGAACCATTGTAACTGTTCCGGAAAGCATATATGAGGGAATTCCAATATCAACAAGCCTGCCTATTGTTGAAGGGGAATCATTTGTATGTAATGTACTGAAAACAAGATGTCCTGTCATAGCAGCTTTTAAACAAATCTCAGCAGTTTCATAGTCTCTTATTTCTCCAACCATGACAATATCAGGGTCCTGCCGTAAAAAAGATCTTAAAGCTCTCGCAAAAGTCATACCCACATCTTCTTTAACATGTACCTGGTTAATACCTTTAAAGTTAAACTCCACTGGGTCTTCAGCTGTTAAAATTTTTGTATCTTCCTTATTGAGCCTGTTTAACACTGAATAAAGAGTTGTTGTTTTTCCGCTACCTGTCGGGCCTGTGACCAAAATTAGCCCATATGGTCTATTGATACATCTTTTAAGGCTAGAAAATGTATTTTGTTCAAATCCTAATTTTGACAAATCAACACTAAGGGCGCTCTGATCAAGAATACGAAGTACAACTCCTTCACCATAAAGTGTAGGAAGAGTAGATACCCTAAAATCAACTGTTTTTGTCTTCCCAAAACGCATTTTAATCCTGCCATCCTGGGGTACCCTTCTTTCAGCGATATCAAGCCGGGCAAGTATTTTCAGCCTTGAGGTTACAGCACTTTTAATTGCCGGAGGAAGGTTCATTGATTTATAAAGACTGCCATCTATTCTGTATCTTACCTGAAAAGATTTTTCATAAGGCTCAATATGGATATCACTTACACCATCATTCACGGCTTTTGAAAGGATACCATTGACAAGCTTAATAATAGGGGCAGTTTCTGCTCCTGCGCCAAGCTCATCTTCTTCCATGTCAATTTCTTGACTTAATTCAACCCTCTCTTCAGCTTCAGATACAAGGGAGCCAAAATCTTCAATATTTGTTACTTCTTCTTCTTCTTCTTCTTCAAATTGGATAAGCTCTTTATAATCATCATCGCTTATTTTATAATAATCTCTATATGCCTGAATAATATCATTTTCAGAAGAAACACATACTTTAAGACTATGCCCTACATCTGACTGAAGGTTATCAACAGCCTCTGTGTCTGTAGGTTCAGACATTGTCATAACAATAGTTAGGTCATCGCCTTTCCCTTCTGTTGCAATAGGAAACGCCATGTACTTTTTTGCAATCTCGTAGGGAATGGTTTCAATAATTTTAGGATTAGGCTTAAGATCAGAATATTTTAAAGCATCATAATTATATAATCTGGAAAGAACACTTGTAATTGTATCAGGATCTATATAACCCTTGGAAAGTAAAATTGAGCTGAGTCTTTCCTGGGTTTTCTGGTGAATTTTTTTTGATTCATCAAGCTGGATGCTTGTAATTTGACCCTCTTTTGAAAGAATCTCGCCAATTCTAATCCTTCCTTGCCCACTCTGATCTTTAATAGTAGCACCTAACTTAGAAGAAGTTTTACTAGAAGGGCGTTGGCGAGCAGAACGCTTGCTTTTTCTATCTTCTTTACTTACCATAGGTTAAATATCTCCGGTACTATTCAAAATATTAAAAATTTTCTTTGCACCTGCAAGGATAATAAGTCCTCCTAAAAAATAAAATGAAAATTCTATAACTAAAGTTGCATGCGCAAAATAATTAATTGCAACCACCTTGGGCATTACATAGGGAATTTTAAAAAAAACTCCGATCCCAACAACAATTAATACAATACCATAAACAATTTGAAATTGCTTCTTATTCATTTAATTTGTTGCCTTTCAAGCTGATCTATTTGATCTAATTTTTTTCCAAAATGTTCTTTTTTTATTTCTATTTCTTCAAAAAGTCCTTCTAAATTTTCATACGAGACATCAATTTCGCCTTGGGTTTCAGCAATTTCAACAGACAAAATTCCTATTTTGTGCCCATTTAACTCTTTTGTTGCATGAATAATCTCATTATTTAGCTTATTCAAATCTGTTTCCAATTCACTTATCAAATTTTCGAGTTTTTCAATTTTTAAATATATCGGTTTTGTTACTTTTGAGCGTTCAGCAACTATCTGTGAACGCCTCTGTCTCATCTCTTTCTTTGAAACTTTATCAGGGCTGTTCTTTGTTATTTCAACAATATCTTTTTCTTCGCCCCAACCTTCTTTTTCAAGAAATTCTGGATAACTCCCTTCAAATATATACACCTTATCATTATTAAAAACAATAAGTCTATTAGCAAGTGTATTTAAAAACATTTCATTATGAGTAATTAAAACAACAGCACCTTCAAAATTATGTAGGGCGATTAAAAAAGAATCAGATGTTTCCATGTCAAGGTGGTTGTCGGGCTCATCAAGCATTAAAAGGTTTAAGGGTGTAACAAGTAACTTTCCAATCATTGTTCTGCTTTTTTCGCCGCCGGAAAGTACTGACACTTTTTTTAAAGCTTTATCACCATCAAACATCATTGCACCACAAATATTTCTAACCTGATGCCTTGGTATATCAGAATATACGTTTTGGATCTCTTGTTCAACAGTAAAGTTATCATTAAGTGAATTAATATTCGTCTGTTCAAAATATCCCATCTTAACATTTGGATTAAATTTGAGAGTACCTGAACTTAACTTTAATTTTTCTGCCAGAAGTTTAAGTAATGTTGTTTTCCCTTTACCGTTTTTACCAATTATTGCAATTCTGTCTCCAGGAGTAATTGTTATAGAAAAATCATCGATTAGTTGCTTGCCATTCTTTTCATAGCCAAAAGTGAACCCCTGAGCATTTAAAACCTGTTTTCCTTTAAACCCAATAGAATTAAATGAGAAATCCAAGGATTCAATTTTTTGAAGCTTTTCTCTTGTCTTTGATTTGTCAAGCGCCTTTACTCTTGATTGAACTAAATTTGCAAGCCTTGCCTTTGCCCGGAACCTGGTAATAAAAGTTTGAATCTCTTTTTCTCTTTTTTCTTCATTAAGCCGTGTTTTTTCATAAACTTCTTCATCTTGAATAAGTTTATTATAATATTTTTCTGTATCACCTTTTACCTTTTTTATTTTTGCTCTGTGAACTCCTGCAACATGGGTTACAACTTTATTCATAAAACTTCTATCATGGGTTACAAGCAAAAGTTCTCTTTGCCAGGATGAAAGAAAAGCTATCAGCCATCGGATGGAAGTGATATCAAGATAATTTGTTGGTTCATCAAGTATAAGAAGATCAGATTCTGACACAAGCACTTTTGCAAGATTGAGCCTTATCTGATATCCACCTGAAAATTCATTAGGAGGAACGTACATGTCTTGTTCTGAAAACCCAAGCCCTGCAAGTATTTTTTCAGCTTTCCAATAATGATCTTTCTCATGTTTTAATAATCCAAGGCAGCATTCATCTAATACGCTCTCTTGAGAGAACCTTAACTTTTGTGATAGATAACCGATTTTATAATCATTCGGCGCCTTGATTATCCCGGCATCTGGCTCTTCACCACCAATAATCATTTTTAGTAAAGTTGTTTTACCATGTCCGTTTCTTCCCACAAATCCAACTTTTTCACCATGATTGATTTGAAGGGATGTGGAGTCAAACAGAATATTATCGCCATAGCTCTTTGTTATATATTCAATATTTATCATTCAGCAGTTATCATAATAGTTAATTGTTAATAATAGTTTAAACAAAATCAAAAAAAATATGATATTACCATTCATAGGCTGATTAATAAAGAATAATAATTGTCCTTGACTTGGATTCTTATTATGCCTTAATTTTAAAAATAAATTAAGATTAAATAATATCACTAAATAATTATGAGGGAAAAATGCAATATATTTATGAGTTTAATAAAAAAAATACAGGAGGCGATGCAACTCAAAAAAATCTATTAGGCGGTAAAGGAGCCAACCTTGCAGAGATGGCAAAGCTTGGACTTCCTGTTCCACCAGGGTTCACAATTACAACTGAGTGTTGCAACGACTACTTGAAAACCGATGGTACTTTTCCAAAAGAGCTATATAATCAAATTGATTCTGCCATGGCAAATATGGAAAAAGAAATGGGAAAAAAGTTTGGTGATAAAGAAAACCCGCTTTTAATATCATGTAGATCAGGTGCCAGAAAGTCAATGCCTGGAATGATGGAAACAGTTCTCAATGTTGGTATAAGTTCAGAGACAATTCCAGGGCTCATAAAAAAAACAGATAATGAATGGTTTGTTTATGATGCATATCGAAGACTTATAATGATGTATTCAGATGTTGTAATGGAAAAAGCTGAAGATATCAACCCGGTCGATGGGATGGGTATAAGACTTAATCTTGAAATAATCTTAAATGATCTTAAAAATGATAAGGGTTATGAAAACGATACAGACATTACAACCCAGGAGATGAAAAACTTATGTGAAAAATTCAAAAAAAAGATTAAAGCAACTTTTAATATCGAATTTCCTGACAATCCAAAAGATCAACTCATGGGTTCAATCGGAGCTGTTTTTAAAAGCTGGAACGGTAAAAGAGCTGTCTCATATAGAAGAATTGAGCATATTCCTGATAATTGGGGAACAGCTGTTAATGTCCAAAGCATGGTGTTTGGCAACATGGGCAGCAATTCTGCAACAGGTGTTGCTTTTACAAGAGATCCTGCGACTGGTGATAATAAATTCTACGGAGAATGGCTTGTCAATGCTCAGGGAGAAGATGTTGTGGCTGGAATCCGCACACCAAATCCACTTAACAATGATACAAAAAACAATCAAAATGATCATCTTCCATCCCTGGAGGAAACAATGCCTGATCTTTATCAAGAACTTTTTGATATCAGGACAATACTTGAAACCCATTATAAAGATATGCAGGATATTGAGTTTACAATCCAGGATGGAAAACTTTTCATGTTGCAATGCCGGTCAGGAAAAAGAACTGCCCTAGCTGCTCTTAATATGGCAATGGACATGTTTGATGAAAAAATGATTGATGAAAAAACCATGGTCCAGAGACTTGACCCAAAACATTTAGATGACATTCTCCACCCTGTAGTAGATCCAAAAGCAGAGCAAAATGCTGTTAAACTTGCCGAAGGTCTTCCTGCGGGTCCTGGTGGAGCCTATGGACAAATTGTTTTTACATCTGAAGATGCCGTTAAATGGGCAAGAACTAAAAAAGTTGTGCTAATTCGAGATGAAACAAACCCCGAAGATATTGAGGGAATGCGGGCTGCCTCTGGACTTCTTACTGCGAGGGGCGGAATGACAAGCCATGCTGCCCTTGTTGCAAGGGGCTGGGGAAAATGCTGCATCGTTGGTGCAGGAGCATTAAAAATAAACTATGAGAAAAAAGAATTAACAAATGGAACAAAGATTTACAAAGAAGGCGACTTTATTACATTAAACGGGACCAAAGGCATTGCCTGGGAAGGCAAGCTTAACATGCTCAAGCCAACAGAAAACAAAAGATTTCAACAATTTATGGAAATTGCTGATAAATATCGCCAAATGGGTGTCAGAGCAAATGCAGAAACACCTGATGATGCTTCTCTTGCCCTTAGATTCGGAGCTGAAGGAATTGGTCTATTCAGAACAGAGCATATGTTTTACGGAACAGATTCAGACAAACCGCTTTTCCTGCTTCGAAAAATGATTCTAAGCAAATCAAAACATGAAAGAGAAAATTCTCTAAATGAACTTTTCCCTTTTGTTAAAAAAGAGATACAATCAACCCTTGAAATCATGGGAAACTACCCTGTAACATTCCGACTTCTTGATCCACCACTCCATGAATTTGTACCCCAATCAGAAAAAAACCAGAAAGAAATGGCAAAAGCACTTAATGTTGATATTGAAGAAATCATCCAGCGAAGTGAAGCGTTAAAAGAAACAAATCCCATGATTGGCCACCGAGGAGTAAGGCTTGGAATTACCTTTCCGGACATTACTGAGATGCAGATAAGAGCAATTCTTGAAGCAAGCGCTGAATTAATCAAACAAAAACAAACTCCTCTTCCAGAGATAATGATTCCTGTTACCTGCAATGAAAAAGAACTTAAGTTCACAAAAAAGATTACAGACAGGGTCTACAATGAGGTCGTGGAAAAATTTAATATCGCTTCCATTGATTATAAATTCGGCACTATGATTGAAATACCTAGGGCCGCAGTCATTTCTGATAAAATGGCCCGGTATGCAGAATTCTTCTCATTCGGCACCAATGATCTGACCCAGATGACCTTTGGATTCAGCCGTGATGACATTGGATCTTTTATGAATGAATATATTGAAAATGCAATTTTGGATGCAGATCCCTTTGAAACTCTTGACATTGAAGCCGTTGGTGAGCTTATCAAAGCTTCAGTTAAACTTGGAAGAAGAACAAGACCTGATATAAAACTTGGTATCTGTGGAGAACATGGTGGCGACCCTGCTTCTATTGAATTTTGTTACAAAGAAGGGCTAACATATGTAAGCTGTTCACCATACAGAGTTCCCATTGCAAGACTCGCAGCAGCCCAGGCTGCTATTAAGTATGGGAGTAGAAATTAATATAATATTGATTTCAAACAGCGAATAACGTATATATAAAAGGTCTAAACTTTTGTCACACCCATTTACACAAAGTACCTTGCGCAAAAGAATTTATAGATTATTTTAAGGATATAATGAAAGTAATAGAAAACATAAACGATATAACCAAGCCTTTAAAAAACAGTGTTATCACCATTGGTAATTTTGATGGTGTACACAAAGGGCATCAAGCTCTTTTCCATCAGGTTATTGAAAAAGCAGACGAGATAAATGGTATATCTATTGTTATAACATTTGACCCTCACCCTTTGAGGGCTTTGGGAAAAGCAGGTCCACCACTAATTACACGGCGAGACCAAAAAATTGAACTGATCAAACGTGCAAAAATTGATTATATACTCTGCCTTCCCTTTACAAAAGAATTTGCTCAAACAGAGCCCATGGACTTTATAAACGATTTTCTTATTTCTAAACTTGGAATGAAAGCAATTATCGTGGGTCCGGATTACCTGTTTGGAAAGAATCGTGAAGGCAATATATCTTTATTAAAAAAAGAAGGTGAAAAAGCCAACTTTTCTGTAATTGTGCCAAATTGGATCAATGACACTCAAACCGGTACTGAAAGAATAAGCAGTACAAAAATACGTAATCTTGTGATAGAAGGTAAAGTAAGAGAAGTACCACAATATCTTGGAAGATTTTATCAAATTCGGGGAAAAGTCATAAAAGGCAGAAACCGAGGTGGAAGCCAACTTGGTTTCCCCACTGCAAATATTAAGCTTCATGATGAGTTATGCCCAAAGTTTGGTGTTTATGCCGTAGAGGTTGAATGTACAAAAGGTGTTTTTAAAGGCGTGGCAAATATTGGATATAGCCCAACTTTTGATGATCACATATTTACAATTGAAGTTCATATACTTGATGGTTTTTCTTCTGACATTTATGATACAAGAATTCGTGTCAATATCATAGAACGACTAAGGGATGAAAAAAAATTTTCAAGCATAAAAGAGCTCTCGAATCAGATCAGCAAAGATATTAAAAAGGCAAAGGAAATTTTAAGTAATGGCAATTCTTGAAATTCTTCAATACCCCGAAAAATCATTATTACTACCATCTGAGCCTGTAAAAACCATTGATGACAAAATTATATCCTTAACCAAGGATATGGGAGAAACAATGTTTGCGGCTCCCGGAGTGGGACTTGCAGCTCCACAGATTGGAGTAAATCAAAGGATTATTGTTTATGATACTAGGGCTGACATACCTAAAGATTCTGAAGATAAAACTAAAGCCAAAGAATTTAAAGCACTTATAAACCCTGAGATTATAAAAAAAACAGGTAGCATTGTATCAGAAAATGAAGCCTGCCTTAGTGTTCCCGATCTTACATCAAATGCTAAAAGATATGAGAAAGTAACAATAAAAGCCTTAAACATTGATGGGGAAAAACTTGAATTTAATGTTGAAGGTATTTTTGCTATAATTATGCAGCATGAAATTGATCACCTGGATGGAATTTTGTTTTTTGAGAGGATCAGTCTCCTTAAGAAAAAAATGTACAAAAAAAGAATTGCAAAAAAAGAATAAGAAAGTGAAAAATAAATTTAATATAATTTTCATGGGAACTCCTGATTTTTCTGTTCCAGCATTTAAAGCATTATTGAAATCAAAACATAAAATAAGCCTTGTGGTAACTCAACCTGACAGACCTAAGGGCAGAGGCAGGAAAACAACACCACCCCCTGTAAAAAAAATTGCCATAGACTCTGGTATTGAAGTTATTCAACCTGAAAATATTAACAACCCGGAAATTACAGAAAAACTTAAATCTTTAAATCCAGATCTTTTTGTTGTTGTAGCATTTGGTCAAAAACTTTCTGAAGCAACTCTCAATATTCCAACAATTTATCCGATTAACATCCATGCTTCTCTTCTACCTAAATACAGAGGTTCTTCACCAATTCAAGCAGCCATACTCAATTTAGATAAAACAACAGGAATAGCTACAATGATTATGGGGAAAAGTCTTGACACAGGAGATATTCTACTCTCTTTGAAAACTGATATCTCTCCAAATGAAACTGCTGAAACACTCCATGACAAATTGGCTGACATGGGAGGAGACCTGATTTGTTCAACTCTTGATGCAATCTTAACAAATTCCTTAACTCCAACTCCCCAAAATCATAAATTGGCGACATATGCACCAATGCTAAAAAAAAGTGACGGTGAAATTCACTGGGAAGAATCAAGTGAAAAAATATGTGCCAAAATTAGGGCAATGACACCATGGCCGGGAGCATTTACATATCTTGATAACAAAACCCTTAAAATTTTTAAAGCTGAACCAATTATATTAAACAAGGCTGAAGAAAATTTTAAGTCAGTTGAGCCTAAAACAATGCCCGGCACCATAATAGAATGCCACAACAATGAAATTCGTGTTGCTTCTTCAGATGGTGCGGTAAATATTCTTGAACTTATGGGCAAATCAGGAAAACGCCTTAAAGCTGAAGATTTTTTACGAGGTAATAAAATAAAAAAGGGTATGAAATTAATTAATAATGATTCCTGACTCTCGCCATATGGCACTTACAATTCTGGTTTATTCAGAAACAAATAAAGTTGTGCTGGATGAAAGCCTTTTAAAATTTTCACAAAATCTTGGAAAACTTTCAAAAAAAGACAGAGCCCTTGCCAACTCAATTATTTTTGGAACTTTAAGATTCAAGGCAAAACTTGACTGGATAATTACACCATTTTCAAACAAAAAAATAAAAGAATTGGATGCTATTGTCATCTGGGCAATAAGAATAGCTCTTTTCCAAATAATGTTCATGGATAAAATCCCTGTATCAGCAGCTGTTAACACAGCAGTAAATATTGTAAAAGCTGAAGCAGGTAAAGGTGCTGCAAACTTTTCTAATGCAGTTTTAAGAAAAGTTTCAAAACAATATTCAAAAGTTAAACTACCTGACAAAATAAAGGACCCTGCCCTTTTCTTATCTGTTGATAAATCATTACCTTTATGGCTTGCAAAAAAATGGATTAAACAATACGGTTTCGAGGAATGTTTAAAAATAGGAGATGCAATTAACAGTGTTCCATTAATTACAATCAGAACCAACACTCTAAAAACTGATAGAGAAAGCCTTTTTAAAGAAATTGAGAATGATGTAAAAAATGCCTGTTTTACTAAATATGCTAAAGATGGAATATCATTTACAAATCCTTCTCAACCAATACACGAAAGCATAAGTTTTAAAAAAGGCTTGTTTCAAGTCCAGGACGAAGCTGCGCAAATCACAACCATACTGCTTGACCCTAAACCCTTTGATACCATACTTGACGCATGTGCTGGAAATGGTGGCAAAACAGCCCATACAGCCCAGCTAATGTTAAATAAAGGCAGAATAGTTGCCACAGACACCAGCGGTAAAAGAATAGCAAACCTTGAAAAAGAAATAAAACGTCTCTCTTTAACAATAGTTGAGACTAAACAGATAAATATTTTAAAACTTGATAATAAATCCTTTGGTCAGGATTTAGATAAAGGCTTTGATAAAGTGCTTGTTGATGCTCCATGCACAGGCCTTGGAGTTTTAAAAAGAAATCCAGATGGTAAATGGAATAAAACTCCTAAAGACATCAAAAGGCTTGCAGCAAAGCAAAAAAGACTGCTTAGCAGCGCTGCCCAATTTGTAAAACCCGGAGGAATACTTCTATTTTCAGTATGTTCATCCGAACTTGAGGAAAATGAATATGTAATTCAAGATTTTCTCAAACTAAACAATGAATTTAAAATTGATAAAAACTTAAAAAACCAAACATCCTTGCTGGATAGCTCTTTTTTCACTGATCAAGGATTTTTTAAAAGCTTTCCCCATGCTCTTTTCATGGATGGTTTTTTTGTGGCGCGTTTAATAAAAAAGAAATAAGAACAAAAGTATGAAGTCTTTTATTAAATATTTTCTTATTTTTCTTTCTGCCCTTGCAGCGACTGCAGCAGGAACATATATTGCTATTACTCTTGTTACTTCAGATTCAAAAGAAGTTGTTCTGCCCGATTTAAAAGGGAAAAATATTATTTTTGTTTTAGAAACACTTACAGCACTAGATTTAAATCCAAAACTATACGGTACTGAATATAATAAAACATGCCCCAGATATCATGTTCTATCCCAAGATCCCGAACCTGGCATGGTTATTAAGAAAGGCAGAGATGTTGTTCTTTATATCTCAAAAGGAAAAAAGCATATCAATATGCCGGACTTAAGATACTTGTTTATAAATGATGCAAAAATTCTTATTGAAAAAAATGAATTTAAAACAGGTTTTATATCTAAAGCATATTCAGACAACATTGCTAAGGACAAAATAATTTCTCAATATCCATGTGCATATACAAGCCAAGAGCTTGATTCAAAAATTAATCTTCTCATAAGTAAAGGGGAAAAATTAGAACAATATGCCATGCCTGACCTTTATTCTATTTATCTGAAAGATGCAAAAAACATAATTAATAATAAAAACCTTAATATTGCATCCATTGAATCAGGTAATTTAATAACCTTACCTCAGAATGTGATTATCAAACAGACGCCTGCACCGGGAAGCATTGTAACAAAAGAAACTAAAATATCACTCATTGTAAACAGAAAAACCCAAAGGCAATTTTTAGATCCTGATGCTATGGAAAGTGTAGTTGTGATAACACATTCTCTTGAACCAGGGTTTCTTAAAAAACATGTCTTGATAACTGCAAACCTTTTTGGGTTTGAATTAAACCTTGTAGACAAATATGTCGCAGGCGCTGAAAACATATATGCTCTTGTTCCCGGAGGCATTAAAACCGAAATAAAAATATATGTTGATGAGGAACTTGTTAAAACACAAATAATAAATCCCTGGAAAACAGGCACAAACGCAGGAGAAACAGAATGACAATAATAGCACCATCAATCCTTTCTGCTGACTTCACGATTCTTGGTCAAGAAATAAATGCTGTGGAAAATGGAGGAGCTGACTGGATCCATATTGACGTAATGGATGGACAATTTGTACCAAATATAACCTATGGCCCAATAATTGTTAAAGCATCAAAAAAGGCTACTAACTTACCACTTGATGTACATTTAATGATTAAAACACCTGAACTAATCATTCCTGATTTTATCAAAGCCGGAGCAGATTTTATTTCTGTTCATGCAGAAGCATGTACCCATCTTCACAGAACAATCCAGATGATTAAAAATGCCAATGTTAAAGCAGGAGTCGCGTTAAACCCTGCAACACCGACTGAAGCTGTAGAATGGATCATGGATGAAATTGATTTTATTCTTGTAATGAGTGTTAACCCTGGTTTTGGCGGACAAAAATTTATAAAATCAAGCATTAAAAAAATTGAAAAACTTGCAGCAATGAAAGAAAAGAAAAACCCTGACCTTATTATTCAGGTTGATGGCGGAGTCAATGAAAAAACAGTTCAGGATATCTTTAATGCCGGTGCAACTTCTTTTGTAGCAGGTTCATATATTTTTAATGCTCCTGATTATAAAAAACAAATATCACTGCTCAAAGAGTTAGCAAAATAGCTCAAACTTATGAATTACAAAATTATTTTTGCCTTAACACTTGTTCACTTCACAGGTGACTTGTACTCGTCTTTTATCACACCATTAATCCCGGAATTTGTTGATAAGTTCTCTCTTTCATTGGTCCAAGTAGGACTAATGACTGGAATAGTTCGACTATTGGCTTTTGTTGTTCAACCTTGTATCGGATATTGGGCAGACAGATACGAAACAAGATTCTTCATTCTTTGCGGACTCTTTTTTGTATTTTTCTTTATTCCACTTTCTGGAATTGCACCAAACTTTATTTCTTTAATTATTGTTCTTTCACTTGGCTCCATTGGTTCTTCAATGTTTCATCCATCAACAACAGGCATGATACCACTTTACAGTGGGCAAAAATCAAGTTTCAGCCTTTCTATATTTAACACTGGTGGTACTCTGGCATTTGGAGTAGGTCCAATATTTATTGCCTGGTATGTTACAAAATTTGGGCTTTCAAAAATGCCCTATACAATGATCTTTGGATTTGTGTTATTTTTATTCTTATTAAAAACAATACCTGCTCCCATCAGTGAAAAACTTAAAAGCTCTGGTTTTATTGGCTCAATAAAAGAAACTCTTGGTGGTGTCATGAAACCCATTTTTCTTATCTGGGTTGTTATGTTTCTAAGAGCTATTACAGGACAGACCTTTATAACATTTATGCCCATACATCTTTCAAACACCGGACATGGACTTATTTCCATTGGTTTTATCGTTGCCATGTTTATTCTTGCCGGAACTTTAAGTGGACTCATCGGGGGTTTCTTCTCAGACAAAATTGGTTTTAAAAAGATATTCTTTACATCCCACGCACTTATGATGCCAACACTCTTACTCTATCTTTATCTTCCAGGACATTTTGTTTATTTAGGTGCTTTTCTTGCAGGGTTTTCAGTTTTAGCATCTCTGCCTTTAGGTGTTGCCATGGCTCAGAAGCTCGCACCCAAAAGCCGTTCAATGGTTTCAAGCTTAATGATGGGGTTTGCCTATGGTTTAGGAGGAGCTGTATCCCCATTAATTGGAAAACTTGCTGATATCTATGGTCTTGAAATTGTTCTCTTCTGGACAGCTTTTATCCCCCTTATAACTCTTGTTTTTATTGCAAAATTTCCTAATCTTGAAAACAAATCTTAGGATCGAAAAGCAAATAAATTGAACGAAATTACTTGTCTTTTGGCCCATCTGCTGCTTTGCACCAAAGGCCGAATACGTATAGTATTAAGCCTTTAATGCGCCTTGCAGATGAATCAAAATCCTTCGCAATTTTTGTCCAATTTATTATGTTCTCGATCCTTAATGATTGTTTTTATGATATCTCACTGAATCAATGGTATAAAACACAAGGGCAATCCATATCATTATAAAAGTAAAAAGCTTTTCAAAGGAAAACGACTCATTATAAACAAAGATTGCCAATAGAAATGAACAAGAAGGAGCAATATACTGCATGAATCCAACAGTTGCAAACGTTGTTCTCCTTGCACCAGCTGTAAAAAAAAGTAATGGAAAAGCTGTAAATACACATGTTCCCACAAGAAGAAAATCTGTTGTAAAATCTATATTTAAAAAAGCTCCACGCCCGCTTATGTTCAGCCACAAAAGATAACAAAAGGCCGGAACAGAAAGCAGCATGGTTTCAACACATAAACCTGGTAAAGCTTCCACAGCAATACGCTTATGTACTAGCCCGTATATACCAAAAGATATTGCAAGCCAAAGAGCAATCCATGGGAATGTACCAATAGATATTGAAAAATATAGAACACCTATACTTGCTATGATAAGTGCAATAATTTGAAGTTTCCTTAAACGTTCTTTTAAAAAAATCATACCAAGAAAAACAAAAAACAAAGGATTTATATAATAGCCAAGGCTTGTTTGAAGGATTTGATCATTATTCACAGCCCATATAAAAACAAACCAGTTTGAACCAAGAATAAGCATTGTTAAAAAAAGGCTGAATAATACTTTTTTTCTTTTAAAGATTGATACTAACTCATTTATTCTTCTTTGCATAAAAACTGATATGGTTGACACTTG